>JBFYRY010000155.1:0-14772 GCA_041302025.1 Chloroflexota bacterium
GCCACTGAAACACGGAGAAAAAGAACCGCAAAAACTCTGTGCCTCCGTGTCTCAGTGGTGAAAGAATTTGTTCAAGATGATCCTGACCAGAACAGAATTTCGCTAATTTACGCGAATTGTTTAAAAAATTCGTGATAATTCGTGGCAAAGGGTTTTGAACTGCGTAAGTCCTGTTCATTTTACTGCAACCCGTCATAAAAAATTAGATCGTTCTCGCAACCGCGTCCACCGCGTCGCGCAGACGGTTCAAGCCTTCGTCGATCTCTGCCTGTTCGATGATTAACGGCGGCTCGATGCGGATGGTCTGGGCGCTGGTCAATGTTCCAGCCACCAACACGCCGCGTTTGAACAACTCGGCGGCTACCTTATAGCCGAAATCGGAAGATTTGAAGTGTTGACCGATCAACAATCCTTTGCCAGTCACCTTTTCATACAACTGCGGGAATTCATCCGCGAGTTCGGTCACCTTGTCCTTGAGATAAGCGCCCTTCGTCGCCGCGGCCTCCCAAAGTCTGTCACGAAGCGTGACATTGATTGCGGCGATGGCGGCAGAGCAGGCTAAGGCGCCTCCGCCGGTCGTCGTTGTGTGCATGAACGGATTCGGGTACATCATCGGGTGAAAGATCTCTTCGGTGGTTGTCACCGCACTGATGGGCATCACGCCGCCGCCGAGGGATTTTGCCGTGGCGATGATATCGGGAGCGATATCCCAATGGTCCACGCCCCACAGCTTCCCGGTCCGACCGAGACCCGTTTGCACCTCATCCGCAATCAAGAGTGCGCCATATTTTTTCGTCGCGGCGCGGATACGAAACCAGAAATCATCCGGCGGGACGATGCCGCCCGCTTCCCCCTGGATCGGCTCGAAGATCACAGCCGCCACACCGATGCCGACCTTGTCACAAATCTCGAGTTGCTTTTCCACAGCATCCGCGTCGCCAAACGGGACATGATAGACCTGACCGCCATACATCGTGCCCATGCGCTCGCGAAAATCCGCCTTACCCAGCATGGAAAGCGAACCCATCGTCTTACCATGAAAACCTTTGACAGAAACAATGAACGCCGATTTACCAGTGAATAATTTAGCGATCTTGATCGAGGCTTCAATTGCCTCCGTGCCACTCGCAGCAAACCAGGAATATTTCAAGTCGCCGGGCGTGATCTCTGCCATGAGTTTTGCCAGCACACCGCGTAACGGGTCGATCAATTCCTGCGATGGCATGGGACTGCGTTTCGCTTGCGCGATCACTGCCTCGACCACTTCAGGGTGTGTCCAACCAAGGTCGAACATGCCGAAGCCGCCAAGCCAATCAATGTACTTGCGACCGAGCACATCGGTGAAAGTCGCGCCTTTGCCCGACCATTCCACCGAAGCCCAGTCGCCCGCCTCGGTCACAGACTTGCGATACTCCAGCCAGTTGCGGTTGAAGTGTTCGGCAAAATTATTTTTGGATTCGTTGATGATCCATTTGGCTTGTGTCTGCTCAGGAAAATTTTCCTGCTTGATGATGTCAAGCCATTGCGACGAATAAGAGAGTGCGTTGTCGTAGTTCATAAATCCTCATGTCCCGTCTTTGCGAGGAGGACGTTAGCCCGACGAAGCAATCCCCAACACAATGAGGGAGATTGCTTCGCCCTATCGGGCTCGCAATGACGGAGGGTGTAATTAAAACTTCCTCGTCCATTCCTTGGGCCAGCGTTCGACCACAACTTTTTTCTGCGTAAAGAACTCCACCGCGTCCATGCCCTGCCCGTGCATGTCGCCGAAGAACGAATCCTTCCAGCCGCTGAACGGGAAGAACGCCATCGGCGCGGCAACACCGATATTGATTCCGATATTACCTGCATCCGCTTCGTATCTGAACTTGCGCGCGGCGGACCCCGATGATGTGAACAAACTCGCCTGATTACCATACTGTCCGCTGTTGACCAACTCGATGGCTTCATCAATTGTGTTGACATGCATCAGGCTCAACACCGGTCCAAAAATCTCAGTCTTGGATATTTCACTCCCACGCGGGACATCCGCCAGAATGGTGGGACGTACAAAGTGACCTGATTCATAGCCTTTGACTAAAGTCCCGCGTCCATCTACGGGGATGCCTGCTCCCTCTTGGACGCCGAGTCCAATCAACTGCTCGACTCGCGCCTTCGACGCGGCATTGATAACGGGTCCCATTTGGACGCCTGAGTCCATGCCGATGATCTTTGTCGCCATGTCCATATCCGCATCCGGCAACACGATGACAGGATTTTTTGCGCCGCCCTGTGCTTGCACACGTTTGCCATGTGACGCGGCGGTGGCATAAATATATTTTGCGATGTTGGTCGAGCCAACAAAAGTTATCGCACGAATGGCGGGATGTTCGAGGATGGCGTCAACAGTTTCTTTTGCGCCGTTGACCATGTTGACCACGCCCTTCGGAAAACCAACCTGCTCGATGAGTTTGAAAATAAACTGCATCGTGGTCGGAACTTTTTCGGAAGGCTTGATGATGTAGGTGTTGCCAGCGGCGAGCGCATAGGGCAGATACCAAAACGGAATCATGCCGGGGAAGTTGAACGGCGCAATCGTGGCGCACACACCGACGGGCTGACGAATCATGATCTCGTCAATGCCAGGGGCGATGTCTTCGACAAACTCACCCTTGCCCATGTGCGGCATCCCGCAAGCGACTTCGACATTTTCAAACGCACGAATCATTTCGGCTTTTGCTTCTTCAAACGTTTTGCCACATTCATCGGTGATGAGTTTTGCAATCTCATCATGGTTCGAGCGCATGAGGTCACGCAGTTTGAAAAGATATTGAACACGGTCGTTGACGGGAACACGTCGCCATGAAACATACGCTTCACTCGCCGCCTTCGCCGCTGAGTCCACATCCGCTTTGGTACCAAGCGGGGTCTTGGCAATCACCAGTCCCGTGGCGGGGTTGATGACTTCGAAATATTCTGTGACGTTTGGTTTTGTCCATTCGCCGTTGATGTAGTTTAGGATTTCCATATTTCACCTAGGTAGAGAGTAGAGGATTAGAGAATTGGTAAGTGGTAATTAGTAATTCTTGATTCAATACAGATAGTGCTTTGTTAGGCAGTTTTATGGTTTAACAATGTGACCATCTTTGTAAACAAATGTATCAGGTATTGTAGCTGAAACTTCCCAAGATGAATTTTGCATATTGCGACTTAGCAATAAAAACTCCTTCGACGCTTCATGATGATACAAATGCCACTCACTGCCATCGTGACCAGTAGCATGAAGAATTTCATCGGATGAGGGTTTCCACCAATGATTACCGTAGTATCCGCCTGGCACATTGGAATACTCATTTTCTAATTTTTCCAAGATATAGTAAGAGTTCTTAAAATCTGAATCGTAAGGAACAATTACAGAAAAGGTTTCTTGCCATGTTAAGCCACCATCGGCGGTTGATAAGGTCCCAAAACTGTCTGAAGGGACAAACATAACATCCATGAAGTTTATGTTTCCATTATCCTTGTCGCTGAATTTTATTCCTAGTGGAAAGAAACTCGCTCCAGTAGCATTTAATGAAATTGCTTCACTCCAAGTTTCACCATTATCAAAACTTCTCCACAGTACTGGGTTGCCTATGTCATTTGTGTGTAGTATTCCCAATGCCCATCCATATCCATCATCAAGAAAAGCCAAATGATAAATGGAGTATGACTTTTTGGGCTCTGATACTTCCTTCCAAGTTCTTCCACCATCAATAGAGCGTAAAATAAAAGTGCGCATTGCTCCATTAGTGATTCTTTCAATTGCTCCAAAGACAAAAATAGTGTCTTTATCAACGGCGTATATGCCTTGTGGATTGAATTCTATTTCATCGTTATTGGTAATATTTCCAAAATCGTAAATCGAAAAATTAAACTCTACTTTACTACTGGATTCTGATGTGAGGGAATTAATATTGCCGCAACCAGATAACAGTACAAGCGCCAAGATTAACAGAATGTTGTTTTTCATTGTTGCTAATTCTAAAAGGCACTACCCAACGCCGCTTGACCTTCGACGGTTAACATTAAGCTACCTGCTTATCCGTAACTTCCAACGCCTTCTCCACGATGGCAAGACCTTCGTCAATTTGTTCTTGTGTGATGCACAGTGGCGGGACGACGAAGACCATGCTGCCCATGTTGTTCGCCATGATGAAGGTGAACAATCCGTTTTGTCTGAGAACCTTCCCCACTTCTGCCATCACAGCAGGCGAGAAACTTTCCTTGGTCTCGCGGTTAACGACCAGCTCGATGGTTGAGAACAACCCGATATAGCGCACATCGCCCACGGAGACGTGTCTCGCTTTGATATCTTCCAAGGCTTCGCCGAGATATTTTCCGAGCAAGGCGGCGTTTTCGATTAACTTATCTTCTTCGTAGACTTCGATGGTCGCTAAAGCGGTCGCACAGGAAAGCGCATGAGCACTGTAGGTGAGACCAGCATAGAGATATTTGTCATCGAAGAATTTAGCAATCTTCTCCGAGACAATCACCGCGCCAAGCGGAGCGTATCCGCTGGTGATGCCTTTGGCGGTGGTGATGATGTCGGGAACCACATTCCAGTTGTCCACGGCGAACCATTTGCCTGTGCGACCCCATCCGCTCATGACTTCGTCCGAAATCAAAAGGATGCCATATTTGTCGCACAGTTCGCGCACACGAGGCCAGTAGTCATCGGGTGGGACAATAATGCCATTCGAGCCAACCACCCCTTCCATGATGATGGCGGCAATCTTGTCGGGCCCTTCATATTTGATGACTTCTTCCAAATGCGAGATGCATTCCCGTTTACATGACTCTGGCTTCTGCCCGAATGGACAGCGATAGCAGAACGGGTCAAGGAAGTGGACTCCGCCCGGCATGACCGGTTCGACTGCAAGGCGGCGGTAATCGCCCGTCAAAGCGATGGAACCATGTGTCGCACCGTGATAGGAACGATAACGCGCAAGAATCTTGTGCCGTCCCGTATAGAAGCGGGCGATCTTGATGGCGTTCTCGTTCGCTTCCGCACCGCCGAGCGTGAAGAAGGTCTTCTTCAAATCACCAGGCGTAACCTCGGCAAGTTTCTTTCCAAGCAAACCGCGGACTTCGGTCGCGTTGCCTGGATGTGTAAACGTCAACTGCGCCGCCTGGTCTTGAATCGCTTTGATCACTTTGGGGTGCTGATGCCCGATATTGGCATTCATCAACTGGGACGAAAAATCGAGATAGCGTTTATCGTCTGCATCCCAGAAGTAGACGCCTTCCGCACGAGTGACGGGAATCGGATTCACCTGTCCCTGCACCGACCAGGAGAAGAAGGTGTACTCCTTGTTCATATCGACGATTTCTTGGGAGGTTAGTTTTTCAGTCATAATATTTTCCTCGGTGGTCGAGTAGGGCGAAGCCCGTATCGAGACCACCACTAAGCAAAATTCTCTTGGTTACAGGTGGTTTCGATACGACCTTCGCAACGAACGCTCAGGTCTACTCAACCACCGAGTTCATCTGTTTACTTCTTCACTTCCTTCACAATCTCCGCATACACATTCAAGGTCTCATCCACATCCGCATCGGAGTGTTCGTAGCACATAAACCACGGCTCACGCGAATCGTAATCGGGCATCACGCCTTTAGCGATGGCTTTCTCAACAAGTTTGAGATACAGATCGTGGTCGCTCTTCGCCCAGTCACGCTGACATGTGACAGACTCAACGCCTAAGGAGAATGAGAACATCGCCGGGTAACCGGTCATCACCACAGGAATATCGTTCTCTTCAAAGATATCCTTCAAGCCATCCATAAGGCGTTGTCCACGAGTTGCGATAGTTTTCAGAATCGGTTTGGATTTCATCAGACTCAAAGTCGCATATGCACCAGCGATGCCAGGCTTGTTGTTCGTGTATGTCCCGCCTTGTGCCACACCCTGTCCAATAATGGACATGATCTCTTTCTTGCCGCCGAACGCCGCAATCGGATATCCGTTGCCGAGCGCCTTGGCATAGGTCGCCAAATCGGGTTTGATACCGTAGTATTCCTGGGCTCCGCCGTTCGCAATGCGGATCCTGCGGATTGATCGCCGCACAATTTCCCTGACACGGTTCTGAGATCACCGCTGCGATCTGTTCGCCATATGAACGTATCACACGCTCAAAGCCCTCAAAATCATTGAACGGTAATGTGATAATGAACTCGCGCATGGATTTCGGAATTCCAGACGACGCCGGCACAGCAATCGGACTGCGGCGATTGCCATACGCCTCAACAGGTGCATATGTTGACCACAGAGTGTGATCGTGAAAACCATGATAATTGCCTTCAAACTTCAAGATCAAGTCCCGCCCCGTATACGCCCGCGCCACACGGATGGCGTGCATGGTCGCTTCTGTGCCGGAACAGGCAAAGCGCACCATTTCAACAGCGGGAGCCATCTCGATAATCATCTCCGCGACTTCCACTTCCAGTTCACCTGTCATCGCGAAGAGAATCCCCTTTTGGATTTCTTCAATTACCTTCTGGTCGACTTCATCATATGAATGTCCAAGGATGATCGGGCCAAATGCCATGCGATAGTCGATGTACTTATTTCCATCTACATCCCACAAATACGAACCCTTGGCTTTCTCGACGTACGGTGTAATACCATCTCCCCAAAATCGAAAATTTGAGTTGACGCCCAACGGCAGGACTTCTTGTGCTCGCTGTTGCAGAGCATGAGTCTTCGGACCAAACATATATATTCTCCTCAGATTAATTTGTCGTTGATGATTCTTCTTTTTCGGATATCTCATTCACAACCCGTTCCGGAATCCGCCATTGATAGACATCCTTGATGATCAATGGCACAATGGACGTGGTGGTTTTCCGCACGCCCGGAACCTTGCGAACGACTTCAGTAATGAATTGATAAATTTCCGCTGTATCTTTTGCAACAACCTGAATACTTACATCGGATTCCCCAATTCCACACGCCACATAACTAACATTGTCAAATTCCGCCATTTTCTTCGCAACTTCGAGAATCCGATCTGATTCCACCTCCATCCAGACATCTGCTATGGTTGTAAACCCAAACGCGTAAGGCTTGGCGACCGCGCTTACCTGGATAACTCCATCTCCAATCATCCGATCGATCCGATACCGAACCGCGCGTTCAGATATATCCCCAATGCGGCGCGCAATCTCCGAAGCAGGCATACGTCCATCGTCAAGAAGGATATTGACGATTTTTACATCCATTTTGTCGAAATTATACATGAATACCTAAATAATCTTCCGAATCGGAATTGTTTTCATATATATACACCATTTCGTGCAAAAGAGTCAAGAACTACTTTCTCGATACTTGCGCAGGCTCCTTTTCCAGGTCATCTCACACAACTTTCCAAGACTTAAAGAAGAGATTTGCGGACAAAGATTTTATCTGCCAGAGACATCCAAAGTTTCAACTTACAAATCATCCACAGTGTTTATTGAAACAGATTTCACATTGACGCATGAATATCATACAGGTATAATAATGCGCTGGCATTATCCCAATGATATAGGAGCAAATTATGGCTACACCTGATGTCGCGTCGACTCAGACGCTCGAACCAAAGACAAAATTAAGTGGAAAGATACTGAAGACCACCCTGGCTGGCGCGCTCGTTGATGTTGGTCAAAACATTCCAGGAGTGATACATATTTCACAGCTCAGCGAGACTACAATCAACAAGGTCGAGGATGTTGTGAAGGAGGGGCAAATCGTGGATGTATGGGTTCGCCGTGTCAAAAAGGATCGCATCGAACTCACCATGATCCAGCCTCTCGCCCTCGAGTGGAAGGAGATCGAACCGGATATGGTTGTCAAGGGAAAGGTCGTCCGGCTCGAAACGTACGGTGCATTTGTGGACATTGGAGCGGAACGGCCCGGCATGGTTCACGTAAGCGAACTGACACACGGCTACGTTAAGACCCCGAATGAAGTCGTCAAGGAAGGCGACGAGATCGAAGCCAAGGTACTCGATGTCAATCGCAAGAAGAAACAGATCAAACTAAGCATCAAAGCCCTGGAGCCTGAGATCGAAGAATTCAAGCCTGCCAAGAAGGAACCCAGAAAAGGCGGCAACAAGCACGGCTCAAAGAAGGAAACCACTGAGTCCATTGCGCAGGAAGAAGCCAAAGAAAAGGAATTAACTGTAATGCAGATCGCCTGGCAGGAAGCGCTTAACAAAGCCAACGCAGATAGAGCTTTCAAAGTGAAACGCGTAAGGTCGGGAGTTTCACAAGAGCAGGAAGAAATTCTTAACCGTACTCTCGAAAGACGCCTGCCAACTGGCGGATAGAAAACTGGAATAACAAAAACAAAAGGACAGCCCTGGAAAAATCGGCTGTCCTTTTGTTTTCTAAAATGTTCCAAGAAAATTACGCGGTGGAACGCAAATACGCATCCATGAATTCATCCAGTTTCCCATCGAGTACGGACTGGGTATTGCCGGTCTCGTGTTCGGTGCGATGATCCTTGACCATTTGATACGGATGTAAAACGTACGAACGGATCTGACTTCCCCACTCTGCCTTGGTATATTCTCCGCGCAAGACCGCCCGCTCCTCCTCACGCTCAGCCTGCTTCAGTTCCAATAGACGGGCGCGCAGGATTCGCATGGCAAATTCACGATTCTGAGTCTGTGACCGTTCGTTCTGGCAGGTAACAACAATCCCTGTCGGGATGTGTGTCAGACGGACTGCTGTTGCATTTTTTTGCACGTTCTGCCCGCCCGCGCCTGAAGAGCGGAAGACATCCATTTTTATATCACCAGGCTCGATCTCTATCTCGGCTTCATCCATCGCCACCTGGGGGAGGATTTCCACCAGCGCAAAGGAAGTATGCCTGCGGTGCGCGGCATCGAACGGGGAAAGACGTACAAGACGGTGCACACCTTTTTCGGAGCGTAAATAGCCAAAGGCGTATTCGCCATCAACAGCAATCGTTACACTTTTGAGCCCCGCCTCTTCGCCACCGGTGATATCAAGAATTTCTGTCTGATATCCTCTTGATTCCGCCCAGCGCAAATACATGCGTTCAAGCATCGCCGCCCAATCCTGCGAATCGGTTCCACCGGCGCCTGCGTGGATGGCAAGGATGGCAGAGTCGTGATCGTATTTACCGGAAAGCATGGCAGTGAAAGAACGCCGTTCCAGTTCCTGCTCGATATCAGAGATTTCGGTTTCAAGATCAGGACGCAAACCATCGTCATCCATCTGTGCCAATTCGAGTGCGTCATGCAGGCGGCGCGAAAAACCACGCCACGAATCAACTTCCACCTTTACCGCGTTGTATTGTTTCATCACCTGTTGAGCCTGTGATGGATTCCCCCAAAAATTGGCACCTTCGATCTCTTTTTCAAATTGGGATAACTTCAGCTCCTTGGATGCGAAGTCAAAGACGCACCAATAACTGCCGGGTTAATTCCTGCGCAGACTGTAACCGATTGACAAGGTCTTGCATTGAAACTCCTTTTACATCGCGAGATCGCATCCATAAATAAACTCAGGACACTTTCCCGCGCTGGATTATTTACCTAAAATCCCGTCCACGAAGGCATCGGGGTCGAAGGGTATAAGATCCTCGGATTTTTCACCCAACCCGGCAAACAGGATGGGCAAATCAAGCTCGCGCTGGATCGCAAACGCCATACCGCCGCGCGCAGACGAGTCTAATTTCGAGAGGATGACCCCGGTCACGCCGACCGCGGATTTGAAGGCTTTGGCTTGTTGCAGGGCGTTTTGTCCCGTGGTGGAATCCAACACAAGCCAGACAGCGTGCGGCGCACCAGGCAACGCCTTACCGACTACACGATAAACCTTTTTGAGTTCTTCCATCAAGTTAAAGCGGGTATGCAAACGACCGGCTGTGTCAATAACGACCAGGTCCACTTTGCGCGCTACACCAGATTGGACCGCATTGAATGCCACCGCTCCCGGATCCGATTCAGGCGCCCCAGAGACGACATCCACATTCAAACGGTCTCCCCATACTTGAAGTTGATCAACCGCGGCGGCACGGAAGGTATCCGCCGCACCAAAGAGCAGGGACTTCCCTTCGGATTGGAATCGCCGCGCGAGTTTTGCAATGGTCGTCGTTTTACCAGATCCATTAACGCCGACCACCATGATCACAGATGGACTGCCTGTCCATTCAAGGACAGGCGGCGCTTCCAGTCTGGCACGGAGTTCAGCCCGAAGTGCTGTCGAAAGTCCATCGGAGCGGGTCAGTCCCTCAGTCCGAACGAGGCGTTGCAGGGAATCCAGCACATCGGTGGCTGTTTCAATCCCCAGATCCGCTTGAACAAGCAGAGCCTCGAGTTCATCCCATGTCTCGCGGGTGATCTCGGTGGCACCAAACAAGGTCGCGAGGCGTCCAAATGCCGTCCTGCTCGACCTGGCTAGTCCGTTCTTCCATTTGCTCAATATATCAGCCATGACGGGCGATTATATCACGGGGCTTTATGTGTTATACTCGTTTTTCGGTCGGCTAAAGAGGTGCTTTGAATATGCCAGCAAACCCTCATAATTTTCGAAACTATAAGGTGTAAATCATGCCAAACGAACCCATTCATGTAACCGATGCCGCTTTTGAGAAGACTGTTCTTCAGTCGCCCACTCCCGTCATTGTGGATTTTTGGGCACCCTGGTGCGGACCGTGCAAAATGATCGCACCGATCCTTGATAAGTTGGCAAAGGAATACGATGGCAAGATACTGATCGCCAAAGTGAATACAGACGAGAACCCGGAATGGATGATGAAGTATGGTATTCAAGGCATCCCAACCATGTTGTTCGTTTCCAATGGCAAGATCGTTCATCGCCAGGTTGGGGCTTTGCCCGAGCGCATGCTCCGCGATGTAGTGACCCAGTTCATGGAGGTCGTCAGCCAATCGTAGCCCCAAGGAGACATGATGAAAAAGGTATTGCTCGTATTTCTTTCCGCGTTTATGCTCGCGGGATGTGGATTTATCCCCACTCCTGCTCCTCCCGCGCCGACAGTGGAAGTCCCAAACACCCCGACGGTTGCCGTCCCGACAGAGACGGTTCAACCCACCGAAACAGTTGTTCCCGTTACCGAGACGTTTACAGCCACTGCCGAACCTGTCGACCCAACTGTCACACAGGAGCCGCAGGCAAATCTGACAACGACTCCCGCCACCGCAACGAACGAGTCGGTTGTCCTGACCACAACCACGACAGCGATTTCCTTCGCGGCAACAGCCACCCCCACGTTAGGGGTGCTTACATACGGGACTTTGCCGCCGGCAGTTCCATACAACACGGTCGTATTGACCAACAAATCCAAGGCACAGGCATACATCTCCATGCAACAACAGGATGGAAAAGAAGCGATTCTGGAGTATCCTGTTCAAGGCCGATTGTATGTTGACGCTCCGATTGGTCAATATATCTATGTTGCCTGGGTAGGCGGAAACAAAATGACCGGCAAATTCAGGGTAGACTCTTCTTCCACCTTATATATAACCATCTTTAAAGATCGAATTGTCATCGAACATTTATAGCAAACCCGAAATGGTCAGGATATGAACAAAAAAACTCTTGTTTTCGCTTTCTCAATCGTCTTACTCGCCGCCGCATGTAGTCCTGGCGCCGCGGCAGTCCCTACATTGGATTCCAACAGCATCGTGAATACTGCACAAGCCGCGGCGTTCACCATGATCGCAGAGACTCAGGCGGCTATTCCCACAGCCACCCATCTCCCGCCAACTGAGATACCAACACAAACACCACTGCCCACCGAAACTCCGCTTGCCATCCCCACCATTGCACCCACCTCGATTTCCGTCCTGCCTACAGCAACAACATCGAACACGGTTACAGGCGGCGACCCGTGCTATCACCCGATTGACCCAAATGGCGATGGACCACGATCTGTCCTCAGGCTAAAGAACAAGACAAATGGTCTGATTACCGTCTTTATCTACCTTTATAAACCAAATGCCTTTGGCGAATGCGGATATATCGGCTTCGACATTTTCAAAGGCGATTCGGCAACCGTCACCACCATGCCACAGGGATATTTTGCCGTCAGCGCCTATACAAAAAACAGGACCAAGACAGCCTACGGAACTGCCATCGTCTCCGACAACCATCTGATCGATTTTGAAGTGTATGACGATTGGATCCAGGTCATCTATCCATAAAGAAAAATTGGTCGTAAGCAATAAAACAAGAGGCGAGCACTTACCTGCTCGCCTCTTGTTTTGCCGGAACAATCCGGGTCCGTTTGTCGTCCTTTTCACAAGGAGACAAGATGAAACACTTTTCTCTCATTCTGTTGTTCGTCTTTTTCGTTTTCACAAGTTGCACGGAAATACCAGCCCTCGAACCTGTTTCTATACCGCCAGATACCGCTGTGACAAGTCCGCCGGAGGATCATATTTCGCCGCTCGACCCAAAACCATCCCCAGTCCCTCGACAATCCAAGGATTCAAATCTCGCACGAGAAAATGTGTACATCGAATCAGCAGAACTACTGATCCGTGAGAGTTTTCCTCCCCAGATATCACTTGGCATCAGCGGCAACCTGCCCACCCCCTGCCATATACTACAGGTTGATATACACGAGTCTGATCTCAACAATACTATTTCAGTGGATGTCTACTCTGTCACCGATGCCGGTACAGTTTGCATCCAGGTGCTTAAGCCTTTTCAGGAGTACATCGATCTTGGGACTTTCCCAACCGGTCATTATATTGTTTGGGTCAATGGCGATCAGGTCGGGGAATTTGATACGTAAAGTGTTCCGCTTAATCTGAAGGACGGCTGACCGGCGCAATCTGCGCATTTGTCAACTTGACCAGGTCGGCGACTGTCAGCCTGATGTTCAATCCCCTCTGCCCGCCTGAGACGTGGATTTCCACAAAATTCTGCGCGGAAGAATCGATGACCATTTGAAACCCCTTGTTGATGAGCGCCAGCGGGGAAATCCCGCCAGCCTGCAGACCGGTCAATTGCTCGGCTTCGCGTTCGGTCGGTAAATGGACTTTCTTCTCGCCCAGCGCCGCGGCGAGCAATTTTAGATCCACGGTGTTGGGTCCCGGTACGACAACCAGCAGAGGCTTCCGGGGTTTTTCCCGGGTGACGACAATGGTCTTGAAAACGGAAGCAGGCTCAACCCCGAGAAGATGCGCTGTTTCCAATGCGCCGAGTTTCTCCAGTGGCGTATCAAACGCCGTGTACGGAATCTTTCGGGAGTCCAGCAATCGAGTGACATTATTGACGATGGGCATGAGGCATCCGTGCTATACTTGTGTATTCAATTCTACCGCGAAGGAGGATACCATGACCACACCTGAATTTCTTGCCGAGTTCGATTTGTTCAAGGATGTTTCCAGCGAGGCTTTGAAAGAGATCGCGTCCATCAGTAATACCGTCAAAGTGGAAAAGGGCGGGTTCGTCTTTCGGGAGGGCGAACAGGCGGACAAACTGCACCTGCTCATCAGCGGAAGCATTGCCCTGCGGGTCAACCTTACATCACGACCTGATTTCGTTACCGTGTCCTTTATCAACAAGCCGCACCAGACCCTCGGCTGGTCGGGTGTGGTTTCCCCCAACCACTACACCGCTTCTGCAGTCTGCGAAGAGGATACGGAGTTGCTGGTCATTCCATCCGACAAGTTCATGAAAGTTTTGGATGCACGTCCCGAAGCGGGATACAAGATCATGCTGAGAATCACGCACATCATCGCGGACCGCCTGCGGAACAGCAGACAGGCGCTCCTGAAATCCCTGTAATCCATTTCACATATAAATTTACAACCAGATCCAGCCGTTGTCCCAGACGGCTGATTTGGCTTTTCCATGCGTAGTAAAATAAATATCATGAAGACATCCTTATCCGCCATACCGCTCGACAAATTAATGGAGCAATTGCCCGGGAACTACACACTTGCAGACCGGGAATTGATCCAGCGCGCGTACCGGGTGGCGGAAGAGGCGCACCGCGAGCAAAAACGCCACTCTGGCGAGCCCTACATCAATCACTGCATCACCGTGGCGGGTATCCTTGCGGATTTGCGTACGCCGCCCGAAGTGGTCGCGGCAGGATTGCTTCACGACACCGTCGAAGATACCGCGGTGACATTGAAGGATATCCGCAGGGATTTCGGCGATACCATTGCCGCGCTTGTAGATGGTGTCACCAAACTCACCAACCTGCCGCGTGTATCCCGCGATCAACACATTCAATCATCTGATAACAATAACGGAAATGTTCTGCCTGAAATCGAATCGGAGACCCAATCCCTCGGGCGCAAACAGGACCTGAAATCAGAGACCTTGCGCAAGACTTTCCTCGCCATGGGAGACGATGTGCGGGTGGTGCTCATCAAACTCGCGGACCGTTTGCATAACATGCGCACCCTGGGTCACATGCCCGAATCCAAACGGAAACGGATCGCCAGGGAAACGCTCGATATTTTTGCCCCGCTCGCCAACCGACTGGGTATCTGGCAGATCAAATGGGAACTGGAAGACCTCGGTTTCCGTCACCTGAACCCGGAAAAATATAAGGAAATCTCGGACCATTTACATGAAAAAGACCCCGAGGAACGCGAAGAGCAGATCAAGGCCATCAAAGATAACCTCGTCCAGCTTCTGGCGCGCAACAATATCAACGTAGAGATCAGCGGGAGACCGAAACACATCTATTCCATCTACAAAAAAATGACCCAGAAAGGCAAGCCGTTCGATCTTGTGCGGGATGTGCGCGCGGTGCGG
>JBFYRY010000403.1:0-4783 GCA_041302025.1 Chloroflexota bacterium
TGTACATAAGTTCGCCCTTCACTGGTTACATACGGTTCAATCTCTTGCGCACAAGCTAACACCTTCCGAAATTCCTGATGCTCAAACCATTGCGCCCGAGGATCATCCTCCTCCAATTTTGTCTCTAGCGACCAACGCCCCGTGAGTACACCCATGAGTAATGGAACGCGGTTCAAACTTGCCAGGTCTTGTTCTCGGCATAAGTCAAGCATTGCTTGATTATCGTTGAATATATTCAAACGATGTTCGATCGCTATACAATGTTCTCCGCGCGCAAAAAGCTTCGCCCTTTCAACATCATCCGTGCTCCAGCCGTAATAGCGGATCTTACCAACCCGCACAAGATTTTCAAACACATCTATCATCTCTGGGGCTTGTTCGAGTGGATAATCGCGGCGGTGTAGCAAGTATAAGTCTATGCATTCCACTCCTAAGCGACGCAGGCTGCCTTCGCATTTCCGTTCGACGGTACTGGCATCCAAAGACCAAGGATCTTCTTGGTCTGGTATTGGATCTTCCCCAAACTTGGTTGCGATAACAATCCCTTCTCGACACCCATGTAGAGCCTCACCCAAGATGCTCTCGCTCAAGCCCTGACCGTAGTTTTCAGCTGTGTCGAATAATGTCACACCCAAATCAACCGCCGCTTGAATCTGCAGAATGGCCTCACGCTTCACCTCAGATGTGTCTTGAGGACCTAAATCATCATGCCATCCCAATCCAGCCATGCGGGCCGTGCCTAGTCCCATTGGGCTGACTTTTACACCACTTCGTCCTAATGTGCGAAATTCCATTCCATGCAACCTTCTTTTTCCAACATGCTTTCATCCATCTAGCTATTTATAAAGCGGCTAACGAGACTGTCGAAAAACCCTTCGTTTGAAAAACCTCCCACCACAGGCTCAAAAATCGCCAAAATGTTGCCAAAATGTGGTGCGGAAGGCCCCAAACCAGATGCTTTTCAGCGTTTCTCTCCCACTTTTCAAACATAATTTTTGAAAAGGGACTTTTTCGACAGTTTCAACGGTTTGCGTTCGGTACCTGCGCTGGGGGTAGTGCGCGAAGCGGCCCGAAGCCGCGCATGCGCGAAATGCCTGCCGTAAATCGCGCAGACTCTCACACGCAGATGCGCGCTTTGTTCGGCGGCGTTTTTGCTAGCGAGGGTCTTCTATTGTCATTATCAACTTGGGATCATATGGGTCAAAATCAATATTGATACGATAGCCTGCTGCTGTTCCATGAACAGTTGTGTCTTTCACAATGACCTCGTTCATATTGGAAGCTATAAAATCAATAACATCCGATGGATATATGATCCTGACTATTGCACCCATGTCTGCTATTGGACATTGATTATCAGGGTAATATTTAGCTGCGAAACCTACATAATCCTGTTTTACTGTAACCACACATCCACAGGGACTAACATAGATTGGATCACCATTCTCGTCATTCATTCGATATTCGAAGCCATTGGATTCAAGCATTCGCCCATAATCTGGTCTTCGTATTTGTGTAGGGATCGGATTGTTCGGTTGGTCATTTCCTCCCGACTCCGATAGAAAATTACTCACGCTTCTTAGCGGTATGATACAAAGTAAGCATCCTATCAATAAACCAAGGATTGCAACTAAGATCTTTTCCAGATTGCTTAGATTACTAAAAAAGGAAGTTGTTGTTTTCATTTACTTATCCCCTTTCTGATTAGTTTGGCGAGAGTAAGTGAATATGCTCTCAAGAGGAGCACCTTTCTGTAGACTGTCAAAGTCTTGCGGTGAGATTACTTTAATGTCTGCTTCTCCTGCTTGAAAGCCAAGTAAATTTGCTAGGTAATCTCTTGTTTGCCAATCTGGAATTCTTCTCCATTCACCACGAAAGAAAATATAAGTATCAGGCTTATCAAATGGTCTTATCAATTTTGGCTTTTTAGGCGACACAATATTGCGCAGAATCCAGATTTGATATGCGCCCATAAGGAGGATACAAAGAAGGATTATTGCAATAAAAAGGATTTGCCACTCAAGATTTTGGTTACGAAAAAAACCAGTAACCCAACCAGTCCACCCCAATATTAAGGGTATGCCCGTTACGATACCAACAAGGACACTAATTTTTTCCAGTAGTTTGTTCATGTGGTGTATCTCTCCCAAAAACTCAAGTACTCATATTCTAGGAATAGCCGCCTAACGAGACTGTCGAAAAATCCTATTTTCAGGTGGAACGCAAATTCGTTGATTGGTCAATCGCCTGATGATTCGCTTTGAATGCGGCTGAACAGGACGGTGCGGGCTTAGATCAGCGTCCCAAAAGTGTGGATCTTGCCGATATTGTGTACCAGAGTGAACCGCGTACGCGTCCATTGTACATCCACTTTCAATTTGGTACGTACAGTAAAGCGGTTCATGCGCTTGTGGACACAGATGTTGGCAAAGACCGGCTCGACAATGCCCAGTCGTCTGGCGGTCAAACCCACTTCACCCTCCAACCTGAAACCTGCAACATACAACCTACCCCGCCGTATTCCCCCCATCCACCAACAACAAATGCCCCGTCACAAAAGACGAATCGCTCGAAGCCAAAAACAAAACCGCGCTCGCGATCTCCTCGGGTTTGCCGAAGCGACCCATCGGGATGTAGGCACTGGATTCCTTTATCGCCTCTTCAATTTATCGCGCGCGAAATCAAGCGCCATCGCCTTCGTCATCAGTCCCACCGCGCCCTTGCTCACCACATATGGGAACGCGTCCTTCCCCGCCACCACCGACCAATCGGACCCGTTGTTCACGATCACGCCTCCACCCTGTCGCTTCATGTGCGGGATAACCAGCTTGCTCATGCGCCACACCCCCGTCACATTCACTGCCAGCGTCTCGTTCCACACCTCATCGGATGTCGTTTCGGCGGTCCCTTTGGTGACGATGCCCGCGTTGTTGAACAGGATATCGACGCGCCCGAACTCGGCCAGAGTCCGCTCGACGACGCGGGAACAATCTCCGGCTTGGGCATGATCCGCCTGGACGAATACGCATCGGACTCCCTTTTGCCTGATCCCGTTTTCCACGCGTTGACCTAATTCCGCGCGGCGTCCCGTGATCACCACATCCGCGCCTTCCTCCGCGAACAACAACGCCGTCGCCTTCCCGATGCCCGAAGTCGCCCCCGTAATGATCGCCACCTTGCCGGATAATTTTGCGCCCATGATCTCTCCTTTTGTTCGATTGTACAATTAAAACAAGACAGGCGCCTGAGTTACAGACGCCTGTCCATGGTTGTCAGTCCGGTCGATTAGTTGATGACGACGACGTTGCTGGCTTGCAGACCCTTGGGTCCCTGTTCGACGGTGAACTCAACCTTCTGGCCTTCCTGCAGGTTCTTGAAACCATCACCCTGAATGGCTGAGAAGTGGACGAAGACGTCCGGTCCGCCGTCGCGGGCGAGAAAACCGTAACCCTTCGTTCCGTTGAACCACTTGACTGTACCGTTGATACGTTCCGACATTTTTGCCTCCTATGGCAAGAAAAAGAATATGGAGGGTACTTTGGGTATTGCATCGGAGCCGCCTCAACGGCGGTAAAAACAAAGCGGCTCACGGATGATCCGTGAGCCAACCTGGTAAATCCAAAGCAACTACTGGTATCCTACGCGCGCAAGGATAACATGAGCAGGGTGCGGTGTCAATGAAGATTTTTGCAAACGCGCAGGGTAAAATCAAGCAACCACACCCGGTATTGCCCATGACCATTCCCTCCGAATCCAAACTCCGCTGGCATGACCCCGCCTGGCAGAAACAAGCCCACGAGTGGATCCGCGTTGAAGCGGAGCGCAATTCCATCAGCCTGACCGGTGAGATCGAACAGAACCACGCCTACGCCTGGTCCACGGTGATGCGCGTGCCAACCGGCGCGGGCATGTTGTTCTTCAAAGCCACCGCTGGGGAAACGATCCACGAGACCGCGCTCACGCAAAAACTGGCGGACTGGTTCCCTGATTGCCTGCCCGAACTTGTGGCAGTGGACACCGCCCGCGGCTGGATGTTGATGCGCGATGGCGGCGAACAGCTGCGCGCCTCCATCCGCCCGGCGAAGGACGTGCGCCCGTGGGAGCCGGTCATCACAAAGTACGCCGAACTGCAGATCGGGCTCGCCGGGCACGTAGATGAAATTCTCGCGTTGGGGATTCCCGATCACCGGCTTGCGGCGTTACCCGCGCTGTACACGCAATTGCTCACGGATGAACCCAGCCTGATGCTCGATCAGGAAAAGGGATTGACCTCCGCCGAGTTCCGGCAACTGCAAGCGCTGACGCCACGCTTTGAGCAGATCTGCGCCGACCTTGCCGCGTTCGGGATTCCCGACTCGCTCAACCACGGCGACTTCCACGATGGCAACGTCCTGCTCAAGGACGGATGCATCACCTTCTTCGATTGGGGCGATGCGGATGTGACCCATCCGTTCGTCTCCGTCCGCACCTGGCTCGTCAGCATGGAGATCGCGCTGGGGCTCGACGATTACGCGCCGCCGACGCCGGAGATGCTCCAGTTGCTGGAGCGGTATCTCGAAGCGTGGCAGGCATACGGGGAGAAAGAAGCGTTGATGTCCGCGTATCAACTCTCGAAGCCGGTCGCATCCATTGTCAAGGTGCTGGCATGGCATAACACCATCTCAAAGCTCGAAGGTTCCCTGCGCGAGGAATACGCGTGGATCGTGCCGGAGTTATGGAGGGAGTTTATCGTGTATGAGAAGATGCTCGGTGAACAATCACCAGGTAAAACCGTTTGGTAAAA
>JBFYRY010000404.1:0-2665 GCA_041302025.1 Chloroflexota bacterium
CCGGGTCGATCTTTTCGAAATGGGAATCGAGTGTGCCCACATAAAGCATCCCATCCGCGCCGATGACGGCAGAACCGGGGATGGCGGAGGTGAGTTCCTCGTGCCAGATGATCTCGTAGGTCTCGATATCGATGGCAATAACACTGTGATCGAGCGATGTGACGAAAACGCTTTTTCCATCCGTTGTCGGCTGTGACCACAATCTTCCGCCCACCTCGATGACCTTCTCCGCCTGCTTGGTGGATCTTCCATCGTTCAGGTTCAGGACGTACACATTGCCATCGCCGTTCGCCGCAAAAAGTTTATCGCCCACGATGAGCGGCGCGGCAACCCAGTGATCCTTTGCGGCGGTGAATGTCCATGCTTCGGAGGGGGATTGGGTTTCCGGGTTGATATCGTTGGGGTTGATCGCCGCCAAAAGATGGTTGGTCCCTGCACTGCCCACGATCACCAGCCCATCGGGCGTGATCACGGGAGTGGCGTAGAAGAGTTGTTTTGAATCGGCTTTTGCCGGGTAATGCCATATTTCCCTGCCGTCGTTCAGGTTGACGGCATACACAAGGGAACCGTCGGCGAGATAGGCTGTATCAGCGTCTGCCGCGAGTCCGGCCCAACTGGTGCCGCGCACAGGTCCACCCGCGCATCCGCTGAGGATGACGGCGATGATCAGGACCAGGGTTGCAAAAACAAGTTTCTTTCTCATTGAAAAATTCATACTCCTATGGAACGGGGTCGTAACCCCCGGGATTGAATGGGTTGCATCTCAACACGCGCCATGCCGCCATCAACGAACCTTTGAGCGCTCCGTGCTTGTACACCGCCTGGTACCCATAATGCGAACAGGATGGATAGAAACGGCAGGTATTGGCGGGCAATCCCTTGGAAAGTGTCATCTGGTAGAGGCGGATGAGCGACAGCACCGCAATGCGCGGTACGTTCCAAACTGTGCGCGGCATGTCGCGCAGACGCGGCTCATCGGGATAATCATGCAGATGAAATTCAGGATTCATGTACGGGATTCAAAATCTGTGCGCGCTGTAAAAGGCCAAGCAGGGCATCGCGGGCATCCTCCAAAGAGGCAGATGCGAGTCTGGGGCGGGCGATCAGGATCAAGTCCAGGTTTGAAGCGGTGTTTGGGATCAGCGTCCGCATTGCTTCGCGCAAGAGGCGTTTGGCTCGATTCCGATGAACTGCGGTTCCAACTGTCCTCCCAGCCGCAATGCCGATCTTCAAGCGCGGCTGGTCGTTCTTTTGCACTATCAACACAACAAGCGGGTGGGCATAGGACTTGCCGGAACGCCGCACCCGCTTGAAGTCTTCGGACCGGGTCAGCCGGAACTTTCTCTGCACCCGTTACCTCGAATTGAATTACCGCTTACCAGCGGACTTTCTTAACATGATTATTGGATCTCACCGTTAATTGATGGCGGCCGCGCAGGCGGCGGCGCTTGAGAACAGTGCGCCCATCGGCGGATGCCATGCGCTGGCGAAAGCCATGCACACGCACACGGCGGCGGATCTTCGGTTGATACGTACGTTTTACCATTTTTCGTTCCTCACTTTGAAAATAATTGCTGTTATCCGGTTGTTGCCCTTGAATACAGGCACGACATTATACCGTAAGGCTTCCGATTCGGTCAATTTGGATTTGGCTCCGCCTCACGACAAGCCGGAACCTGATCCCGTTTCTATTCCTTTTTCTTCCCGTTCCTTGTCGGGTATACCGGAAAGGCGAGCAAGTCCGCAAGTTTTTGCACGCCTTCCGTGCTGGCGACCGCGATGATCTCGTCGTTTTCCTGCAGTTGGCTGGTGCCGCGCGGCAGGGTCATGACCCCGTCACGGATGATGGCGGCGATGACGCAATGCTCCGCCAGCCCCATATCCTTGAGCGGGATTCCGATGGCTTTCGCCCCGGTGGGGACTTTTTCCTCCACCACAGAGTACTTGCCGCGGCGGATCTTGAACAGGGTCATCATGTCGCCGAGGGACATTTCCTCTTCGATCAAGTGGGCAAATACATCCGCCGTGTTAAGCGCCACATCCACGCGGAACTTCTCGTTGAAGAGCCAGGCATTGTTCGGATTGTTCACGCGCGCGATGGTGCGCGGCGCATCGAACATGGTCTTGGCAAGGAAACATAATGCCAGGTTGGTCGAGTCTTCGCTTGAAACTGCCGCCACCGCGTGTACATTGCGGATGCCTGCCGCTTCCAGGATGCTCGGGTCGACCGGGTTGCCCTCATAGATCACTTCTGTGGGCAGTTCCTGGTGTAAACGCGCCAGTAGTTCACGGCGGTTTTCGACTAGGCGGACCTTGTAATTCTGATTGATCAATAAATTGGCAAGACGCGCCCCCACTCGTCCGCCGCCCGCAATCAATACGTTCATATTACGCCTCCGCCTTTTTATTGGAAAGACGCGCTATCAGCGCGGTGATGCACTCGAAACTGGAACTGACATTGAGCAGGTCACCGGTTTGCAGTTTCATCTCCAACTGCGGCAGGGATGCCCTGCCTGCCCGCGATAAGGCAACCGGGATGCAATGTTTGAGCGGTTCGAGCAGTTCGCCCAATGTCCGGTCATTCCAGGACGATGGAATGAGGAGTTCATAGATTTCCACTTCACCGTTCCCGGCGGAATAGACCACTTTTTGCTTGGGGTTGATC
>JBFYRY010000156.1:0-8825 GCA_041302025.1 Chloroflexota bacterium
CAGGAGGCGCTCACCCAACACTACAATTCTCAACCGTTTGTCACACAGAGGACTCCGAAATCACCCGCACCGCCGGTTGTTGTTTCCAACCAGCCCAACGTTGTTTACACCCCGCCGCCCCCTACACCTCCTATTGTGATGAACGTCCCGCCGCATGTTCCGCCCAATGTTCCGACCACTCCCCCGCTCCCAAAAAAGAACGCCAATCTTGGCGGATGTTTGAATGTGTTCATCCCCGGCGCGGCGCAAGCCTATGCCGGGAATTGGGGACGCGCCATCGTCACTTTTATTGTTATGGCGGTCCTGGCGTTCATCATTCTCAATATCGCAAACAGCACCTACGATGGCTCCATTATTTGCATACCTGTTTTATTGATCGAAATAGTTTATATGTTCTTTGCAGGGAGAAGCATAATAGTCAAGCGCAACAAGAAAATGAACGGTTGAGCGTTCTTCAAAAATAAGACTTTCAAAGTCCGCCGTTCTCTGGCGCTTCGGAAGTCTTTTCATTTTTTCGACCCCATCATAGATATCCAAATCATTCATCAGCAAGGATTTTATCGCCTAGCCCGCGTTTAGGGCATACAACAACACACCAGCCGCCACAGACAGATTCAACGAACTGACACGTCCTCTCATCGGCAGGGAGACGGTCACATCACAGGCTTTGGTCTGCTCGGGAGAAAGTCCCTTTTGCTCGTTTCCCAACACCAGCACCCAGGGGGATTGGGCAACCAGGGTGTGATAATCCACATCACCATGCGCGGAAGTACCAATGAGTTGATACTTTCCAGCGCGCGCCCAATGCACAAAATCTTCGAACAAAACATGGACGATGGGTTTCCAGAACATCGTCCCCATGCTCGAACGGACAACGGTGGGATGATAGACATCCACGCCGCCATCGAGCAGGAACAAGGTATCGGTACCGACCGCGTCCATGGTGCGGAGGATCGTCCCGACGTTGCCGGGGTCCTGCGGGGAGACGAGGGCAACGCATGTTTTTGGGGATCGAAGATCGGAAAGATGTGTTTCTTTTTGGTGGACGATGGCAACAATGCCTTGCGGGTTTTCCTTGTCAGCCAGCGATTCCATCACTTGTGCGGAGACAGGCTGAGGCTTGGTTCCGAGGCGGGCAATCAGGTCACGGGCGAAATTGCTGGTCAACAGGTCCGGCGCATACAGCACGGACTCGACATCCCATTTGGCTTCCAGTGCCTCGCCCACATGGTGGATCCCCTCGATAAGGAATAATCCGCTCTCCTGCCGCGCTTTCCTCTGCCGGAGCGAACGCGCCTGCTTTACGAGCGGATTGCTCGAACTCGTGATCAATGGCTTATCCATGCCCCCATTGTAATCAAGAACCCGAATGTTTTCGCAACATCCGGGTTCCATTTTTTATTCGCCAGCGACAACGATCAACTTGCCTGTCATGCCGGCTTCGAGGTGACCTTCAATTCCGCATGTCAGGTAGTACTCGCCGGGTTCGGAGGGTGCAGTGAAGGTCTCTGTGGCTGATTGTCCGGGCAAAACTTCCACTTCCCAGTAGATATTGTCTTCATCTTCATCGCCGAACTTTTCCCCGGCATCCATACCGAGTTTAAAGATGACAAATTCATGTTCCACCGCGCCATTATTCGTGGCAGTGACGGTGATGGTTTGCCCGGCGGGAATAGTGAACTCCATGGGCTCAAACTTGAAATCGGTCATGGCGACATTGATGGTGGTGGACGGACCGCCGCCTCCACACGCGGAAAGAACCAGCAACAAACCAAGTAACACAAAAACAAGGGTGATATACTTTTTCATTTCTGCCTCCGTTTGATATTGGTATATATCCAAATATACGACTAAATCTTCAATAATGCAATAGAAAAGGTAAAATTCATAAAATTTATCTGGTTTCCGACTAAACGCGACAGGAGTAACCGTGAGCACACTATCTCAATCCGCTGGAAACAAATACTGGACCTACGCCCTCTGGCTGGCGCTCTTCACCATTTTTTACAACCTTGCCGAAGGATTGGTTTCCGTCTATTTCGGCTTTTCCGATGAAGCGTTGACCCTGTTCGGCTTCGGCGTGGACTCGTTCATCGAGGTCATGTCTGGTCTTGGAATCCTGGCGATGGTGATCCGTATTCGTCAAAATCCTGAAACATCACGCACGCAATTCGAGAAGACCGCCCTGCGGATCACGGGCACCTCCTTTTACCTGCTGGTTGCCGGGCTTGCCGTGACCGCCATCTACAACATCGTTGTTGGGCACAAACCGGAAACAACATTGCCCGGGCTTATCATCTCGGTCATCTCCATCGCGATCATGTGGGCACTCGTAAGCGGAAAGCGCAAGGTGGGACGTACGCTCAACTCCCAGCCGATTCTGTCCGATGCCAATTGCACGATGGTATGTATCTATATGTCCGTTGTTCTGCTGGCTTCGAGTTTGATCTATGAATTGACAGGTTTCGGCTTCATCGACTCCATCGGCGCGCTGGGGTTGATCTGGTTCTCGTACAGCGAAGGGAAGGAAGCCTTCGAAAAAGCCGCAGGTATGGAAGATTGTTGCGACGATGAAAACTGCGAAGATAAGAAATAAATTTGTGCAACATTTCAGAAGGATACACATAGCAATGAGGTCAAATGAAGCATAGAAACGTTTTTTGGGGATTTTGTCTGGCGGTGATCGTTCTTGTTTCCTGTACAGGACCCAAAACCCAAAGCATCACACAAACCCCTATTCTCACTGCTGTTTCAGAAAAAGCTGTTACTTCGACGATAGAACCAGTCGCTACCCCACCGGATACAGCCATGCCATCCCCACAAGTTCATCAATCAGAAATAGAAGTAGTAACAAACGATGCGGTAAGCGGAGATGGCGGTAACAATTGGGGCGGGCATCAGACCAGGATCGTACACACAGAAGGTGGAATTTTTACCGCGTATACGGTGGATGGAGGCGGTCAATTTACCAGAGATTGGAAACTGGCACAAAGACAAACGGATGGAACCTGGATCGTTATTGCAGAAGGTCACGCGGGACAACAACCTGTAAATTTGCTGGCATCTCCCGATGGAACCCTTCATGTGATCGGCTGGCCAAGCGGCGTGGCAACAATGTGGTCAGGGAAGCCCGGTAACGACAGCATAACGATGACCGCTACAAAAATACCAAACGTAGCTTCTGGAAATTATCCATATGGTTCGGCAGGTACGGATTCAAACGGCAACCTTTGCATCCTTTCAAGCACCGGCGGATCAGAACCCATTGGATGGTTCAATTGGGCTTGCTATCAACCAGAAAAAGAACAGTGGATCACCCAGACCAATAAACTTGATTTTAGATTTTGCTACACCTATGTATTTCCCAGCCCGGACGGAAAGCTGTCCCTGGTATCCACACGAGATGTGGTTTGGAGCGCACTGGGTTACAAACAACCGGCAGGGACGTTCGATTATGTATTCAATGCCTTTCGATATTGGCGTACCAACGATATAACATCAGAACCGATCCAGGAACTTTCATTTGCAGAAGAGGTTCCTACAGATCAATATCCTGATGTATTTCTGAATGCCCAACTGGACGCCTATCTCGATACAAAAGACCAGATGCATATTCTCTATACGGTGACGGGTTCCAGTACCGGAGGGGTCGGGAAAGTCCGGCACCGCATTGTATCCTCCGATGGAACCACAATATTTGACGAGGAAGTCCCACGCGAAGCAGGCGATTTCGTTCGGATATTCCAGGATAAAGAGAAACGTTTTTATCTTTTAGGTTCATCAGGTGTACTGTATCCAATGGACTCGGAGGGCATGACCCCAGGCAAGCCCATTAAGCTCGATCTTGGAAGATATCAAGTCGAGTATTCCGGGTTTGGTCTGTCCGTTCCCCGTACAGGCACACCTTTGAGTAATACGATGGATGTGGTCTTTCCATCCTCCAATGGAAAGGCATGGCTTTATTTCCAATTGGACTTTTCAAATACAACAACAAATGCCGGGGGCTTGCCAACACAATTATCCGATCCGCAAAACGCAACGCCGACCGTAAATTCGTTTCAAGCCATGTTGGATAATGCCCGTGTACTTTTCGCGTCAGATATGAACGACCCAACATTGCCCGGCTGGGATTGGTGGGATGACAAGCACGCAGTAATCACTACCGAAAACGGCACACTCATGTTCAATAAAAATCAATCGGACGGCGCGCAAATTCATAGCCAATATGGACTCAAGGAGAATGAAGCCTGCCTGGCGCTTTTCCGTTACACCGGCGACCCTGATTTCGTATTCGAAGCGGTGAACGGCAATTGGTGGGATGACACATGGAGAGCCTGGGGAATGAATGAAGGAACAGATGGCTCCATGCCAGGGAAGCACTTGCAATCATTTTATTCCCTTGGACAACGCTCGAATTACACATCACTTGGACTGAGAGATGTTCCGGATCGTTGGTATTATTTGTTGCTATGGGTTCAAAATCCGACAACCTTCCTTGTCAGGGCATGGGAAAAAGATAATCCTGAAGTTTTTGTGGAAAGACAATTAAAAATGACTGACTCAGGCAATTGGACGGATCGAAGCTGGAATTGTCACCTGCTTATTAATAGTGGAACGCTCGAGATGGGCAGTTACAAAGAGCTACGCTTCAGCCAGACACCCTGACACAACCCCGTCACTTTCCCACGGGTGCCACAACTTTTGACTGCAAACTGCGGGGTGTCTATTGTTTTCAGAAAGGAATGATCATGAGTATTACCCGTATCGGCGAAACCCAAGCCAAACCCGAATTGACCGAAGCCCTGCACGCCTTCCTTCTCTCCATCATGCCAATCATCAAATCATCGCAAGGCTGCGAGTCCGTCACACTCTACCAATCTCAAGCCGACCCGACCAAATTCACCATGCTCGAAGTCTGGGACAGCGTCGAATCGCATCAGGCATCCGTCAAGAATATCCCACCTGAAATATTGACACAAATCAGACCGTTGCTCGCGTCCGCGCCGAACGGAGGATATTTTTCTCTGATTCACATCCAGTGATATAATCTCCCCGTCCTTAATTACCAGGAGCATAGAAATGACAGATAACCTGTAGTCAATAAAGTTTTCAAGGGCACCAATCCATTTGGCTATTCATTGATTCCAGCCGAGGGAATGCCCTCGGTTTTCGTTTTTAATACTACAGGTCAACTATGCTTACCGCACATCACATCCACAAAACCTACGGCATCCAGCCGATCTTGCAAGATATTTCCTTCAGCATCAGCAACACGGAGCGCATCGGTCTCATCGGACCGAACGGCTGTGGCAAGACCACTCTCATGCGCATCCTGGCTGGCATGGAACAGCCCGATTCCGGGACTGTCGCTTTGACGCGCCAAAATCTCAGGATCGGCTACCTCGCCCAAGGCATGGACTTCTCCCCCAAACAAACGCTTCACTCCGCGCTTGGGCTTGTCACCGTTTCCCAATCAAGCCTCGAATCTGAGATCGCCTCCCTCGCCCAAGCGTTATCTGCCAACCCAACCGACTCCCACCTCCAAGCCAAATACGACTCCGCCCTGCGTCACCTCTCAATTACCACTTACCACTTACCAACCATCCTCGCTCCCCTCGGTCTTGCAGACCTTCCCCTCGACACCCCCATCGAACACCTCTCCGGCGGACAAAAGACCCGTCTCATGCTGGCGCGCGTCCTGCTCGAAGAACCCCACCTGCTCCTGCTCGACGAACCGACCAACCATCTCGACATCGAAATGCTCGAATGGCTCGAGGACTGGCTCAACCGCTTTCAAGGCGCGGCGTTGATCGTCTCGCATGACCGGGCGTTTCTCGACAACACAGTCACATCCATTCTGGAACTAGACCCCTTCACGCACGGACTCAAATCCTACCCCGGTAACTACAGTGATTACCTCGAGCAAAAAGAAGCCGAACGCAAACGCCAACTGCAGACGTATCTCGACCAGCAAGCCGAAATCCGTCACATGAAAGCAGACATTATCCACACAAAGGAACAGGCGCTCAAAACCGAACGGGACGCCAGTTCCATCCGCAAAGGCGGGAGCGATTACAAGATCAAAGGCTACAAATCCTACCAGCAGGGCATCGCAAAGAAGGTGGCGAAAAAGGCAAAATCACGCGAAAGAAAACTGGAACGTTTTCTTGAATCGGAGGAACTTATTGAACGTCCACAAGCGTCATGGCAGATGAAACTAAATTTTGGCGCACCCGCACATCAAAGCAAGGATGTCATGGTCACTGAATTGCTATCTATTGGCTACACGCCAGATACTCCATTGTTGGAACACCTGGATCTTTCCATCCGCGCGGGGCAACGCATTGCGCTGACCGGTCCGAACGGATGCGGCAAGACAACGTTGATCCGCACCATCGCCGGGACACTGCGTCCACTGGCGGGCAGGCTCAGGCTTGGAATGACCGTCAAGGTCGGATACATGGCACAGGAACAGGAGTTGCTCGATCCCGCATTCAATGCGGTACAGACCATCCAAAGCGCGGCCCCGTTCAACGAGACCGAAGCGCGGAACTTCCTGCATTACTTCCTGTTCAAGGGAGACGATGCCCTGCGTCCATCATCCAGCCTATCGTTCGGGGAACGCGCCCGCCTGCAATTGGGAACGCTCGTCGCGCAGGGATGCACATTCCTATTGCTCGACGAACCCATCAACCATCTCGACATCCCCTCGCGGGCGCGCTTCGAGGAGGCGCTCGCCAACTTCAAAGGGACCATCCTTGCCGTTGTCCATGACCGCTACTTCATCGAACGCTTCGCCTCCGATGTGTGGACGGTGAAGGATGAAAGAATTCAAAAATCGTAACCGAGAATCGTCCCGAAGGTTTCGTTCAAGGGTCATCTCATCCAAAATCACCTTCGGGATGGTTTATCCATAGGAACAAACATGAACCACTCACCCACACCCTACCCCGAAGTGAACGATCTTCTACTTCGATTGCTTTCCAACGCAAAGGATATCCTGCGCGACCAGTTCGTTGGGATGTACCTCTACGGCTCCCTCTCCAGCGGGGATTTTGATCCCGCTTCGAGCGATATTGACTTCCTCTTCATCACAATGGACTCGCTCCCTGCCGAAACAATTGCGCAACTCGAAGCCATGCACAACCAGACTTGGGCAACCAGCGACCAACGCGCCGGAAAACTGGAGGGTGCCTACATCCCCAAAGACCTGATCCGCCGCCATAACACGGACGTCGCACCCTGCCCCACCATCAACGAAGGGAAGTTCTATCTTGACCGCCCCGGCAGTGACTGGATCATTCAGCGGCACGTGGTACGCGAATACGGCGTGATCGTCGAAGGTCCCGACCCGAAGACGCTGATCGACTTTGTCTCCCCCGATGACATCCGAAACTCAGTGAGAGGCATTTTGCGCGAATGGTGGTTCCCCATGCTGGGAAATCCCGCCTGGCTGAGGGACAACTCGCGCGGATACCATTCCTATGCCATCCTTTCCATGTGCCGGGTTTTACATGCCCTCGAGCACGGCACGATCGTCTCCAAGCCGGTCGCAGCACAATGGGCACAGGGAAAACTGGCCGCAAAGTGGACACATATCATCGACCTGGCTCTTCTTGCCCGCAAGCCCACACCCGAAGAATTTGACCTGCTCACGCCAGCCATCGAACTCATTCAGTACGTCAAGGACAACACAGCCGTATGAACAAAACCCGCTTTCAGATTGTCACCCGAAACGACCTACTTGCCTGATTTATACCCAGCACGGTTACAAATTGCGTTTTTGGAAAATGTACTTTGTGACCGTGGGTATTATATAATTACTGCATGAAACTCTATCGCGGACTGGTGGCGCTCCTTGGCTTTTTCCTCTTTGCCTGCCAGCCAACCACTCCCCCCACCGTCACGATCATTGACGGCGACCAGGTTATCACGCTTCAAACGGAAGAACGTGTCCCTGTTGCGATTCTTGCCCAAGCGGGCATCACCCTCAACCCGAATAACCGCATCCTTGTAAATGGGCAACTCGCTTCACCTGAATTACCAATTACCACCCATTCGACAAACTCAGGGCAAGCTCACCCAATTACCTTACAGATTCGCCGCGCCGTGACCGTGACCATCTCCTCCACACAGGGAGAACAACAAATCCAAACATCCGCGTTCACTGTCGGAGAAGCCTTGCAGGAAGCCGGGATCCAACTCCGCGCCAGAGATAAGGTGACCCCGCCTGCGAACTCTCCAATCGCCCAATTACCACTTACCATTTACCATTCCCCCTCCCGCGCCATCACCATCACCGCCGATGGAAAAACCATCCAAACCCAATCCTCCGCGCAGACGGTTGGCGAGGCATTGGCAGAGGCTGGGACTCCGCTCCTCGGGCTCGACTACAGCCTCCCGGCTGAGAAAGAACCGATTCCGTCCGATGGGAATGTCCAAGTTGTGCGAGTCAGCGAATCCATCATCCTTGCCCAAAAGCCCATCCCCTTTGAAAGTGAATTGATCGCCTCGGCGGAAGTCCCGCTCGACCAGACGCAGATACTCGACCCCGGCGCCAGTGGACTGAGCGTACAGCGCATCCGCATTCGCTACGAGGACGGCGTGGAAGTCTCGCGCGTGACCGAGCAGGAGACTGTGGTACGCCCGCCGAAGAAGCGCGTGCTCGCCTACGGTACGAAGGTGGAGATCAAAACCACCAGCGTGGACGGCGTGCAGATCGAATACTATCGCGCCGTGCAGATGTATGCCACATCCTACTCGCCGTGTAATTCGGGCGTGGCGAATTGCGGCTCCACCACCGCCAGCGGAAAACAATTGACGAA
>JBFYRY010000157.1:0-15264 GCA_041302025.1 Chloroflexota bacterium
CGGCGCTTGCGACCCTGCCACAGCCCGCACCACGCGCTCATCGTTGAATGCCCACAGGTCTTCGATGGAACCTCCGCCGCGCGCAATGAGGATTACGTCAGGTAATTGGTAATTTAGGATTTGGATCGCCTTGACGAGGGCGGGCGGCGCTTCGGTTCCCTGCACAGGCGAGGGCGCGAGAATCACTTCCACGAGCGGGAGGCGTCGGCGCAGGGTGTTGAGCATGTCGCGCAATGCCGCGCCTGTCGCGGAGGTGACGATACCGATCTTGCGGGGAAATTCAGGGATGATGCGTTTGCGTTCGGGTGCGAAGAGTCCCTCGGCTTCGAGCATGGTTTTCAGGCGCATGAATTCCTGATACAACGCGCCTTCCCCCACCGGTCGGATCTGATCCGCATAGAGTTGGTACTGTCCCGCCGGTTCGTAGACTCCGATCCGCCCATGGACTTCCACTGCCATGCCGTCGCGCAGAGAAAGGTTGAGCCGCGCCGCGCTCGTCTTCCACATCACGGACCGGAGCGAGGCATTGGCATCCTTGAGCGTGAAGTAGATATGTCCCGACGCGGGGCGCGACAGGTTCGAGATCTCCCCCTGCACCCACACATCCTGAAATGATTCATTCTCCTCCAGCAGTTTGCGGATGAGGAAGGTAAGCCTGGAGACAGTGAACATGGCAGGGATCGGCTCAGGGAACAGTGATGGTTGCATTAGCGGGAGGATACTCGAAAAAGGATGAATCAGGAAGGATGAAGGATGAAAGATTGAGAGTATTGTATAATCCAAAGCAAGAAATGAAGCCGATGAAACTTCATCCTTCATTATTCAACCTTCATCCTTTATGAATCACCTCTGGTCACCCTGGCGCATGGAATACATCGAAAATCACACCAAAGAAGAAGGCTGTGTGTTTTGCAAGGCGCAAGCCATGCAGGACGGCGCGGAAAATCTCATCGCATATCGCGGCAAACTGGCATACGTGATCCTGAACCGTTATCCCTACACCAGCGGTCACCTGATGGTCATCCCGTTCGAGCATAAGCCGAATCTCGAAAAACTCGACTCCGAAATCCGCGCCGAAATGATGGAACTCACGTCGCGATGCACCACCGTCTTGAAAAACATCTATCGCCCACAGGGATTCAACGTAGGCATGAACATAGGTGAAGCGGCGGGCGCGGGCGTGCTGGGACATGTCCACATCCACATCGTCCCACGCTGGAAGGGTGACACGAACTTCATGTCCGCCGTCGGCGCAACGCGCGTCCTGCCAGAGGCGCTCGAAGATACCTATCAACGCATCAAAAATGGATTCCAAAACTCGTAAGACGGTCCGACTTCCATTTCGTCTGACGTGGCTTATTCTCATAACGTTCGTTGCCGGAAGTTGCGGTCCTGGCACTGCTTCACCTGCGACCCCGGCTCTCACCCAAACCGTAACTGAATCCCCAAACCCAGCACAGCCTACCGTAATACCACCCACCCCCACCAAATCTCCCCCGTCCATCAATCCGCTCACCGGCTTGCCTGTTGCGGACCCATCCCTCCTCAATCTCCCCGCCCTGCTCGTCTCGATCTCACACTTCCCGGCAACCGCCCGTCCGCAGGCAGGACTGTCCTTTGCGCCGTTTGTCTTCGAGGTCTACATCACCGAAGGTGCCACGCGTTTCCTCACCACCTTTTACGGAGAGTTCCCCGCGCCCGAAATTCCACTGACGGGCAATTGTGATGTTCGCAGAAAAATATTCGTCCAAACGGACATGATCGTAGGCAACCAGGTCTGGCATGATGCGAACGGCAATGGCATTCAAGAAGCATGGGAACGCGGAGTTGAAGGGGTGTGCGTCAATTTGTACGATGCGGACTTCAATCTGCTTCAACAAACCACCACCGACACGAACGGTTATTACGGCTTCAACGTCGAGGCGGGAAAATATTTCGTAGCAGTGGCGAAACCTGACAGCATGGAGTTTGCCCGGAAAAATGCCGGAGAGGAGGAAAACGATAGTGATGTGGACCAGGCAACAGGGTGGACAGACGCGCTGGACATCGCCTCCTCGCTTCTCACCGTGGACGTGGGCTTGATTCCGCACGAACTGCCTCCTCCCACATCCGGGCTTGCTCCCGCCAAGGTCGGACCCATCCGGTCTGGACGATTGGTGTATGCCGACATCGCGGAGTTCTTCCCGGACTCATGCCTGATCTATGCCTTCGCGTCTCCTGAAGTGCTTGTGCAATTGCCCAAATGTTATTTCGTGAACCACGACATTCAGGGCGGCGGATATATGCTCGATATTGGTGAAATGACGCAACTCATCAGGAACCGCGAACACGGGGAGATCGACTACGCCAGCAACATCCATTCCGCCGAACCGCCTGAGGGCGGCGAACCGGCTTCGCGGCTGGACGTGTACTTCGCGTGGCTCCATCAGTCTGCCTGGGTCTACGACCCGCTCTATGAAAGCTGGTGGCGCTACGTGGATACAAGCGATCCCGCCACGCCCGGCGACTTGCACGCAGAGATCGACCGGCTGACCAAACGCCAGTTGCATTTCGAAAATGTCATTGTGTTATATGCCGTGCACGATGTCATTGCGCCCACCAACCTCGATATCCATCTCGAACAGGATTGGGTGGGCAATGCGCTCCTGTTCCGTGATGGGCAAAAATACAAGATCCGCTGGAGCACAGTTGCCCCGCTGGAGGAGGCGCTGGCAGGCATCCGCAGACCGATCCAGTTTTATTACCCCGACGACAAGACGCCATTCCCGCTCAAACCCGGTCACACATGGATCACAATCGTCACGCCTCTTACGGCTGTTACGGAAAAGAAGCCGGGCGAATGGTTATTGCAGTTCAGCCAGCCGCCGGGAGCGAAGTGACTTACAAAAGGATGAGTAACGAAGGATGAATTATGAAGGATGAAGAATGAAGAAGGTCGGTCTCATCATTATCTTTTTGCTTGCAAGCTGTGTCAACTCACAAAGCGTCCAGCCAACACTGACGCCGACTCGATCATTCGTTGCGACGTCCACAGCCACCGCGACAGCGACACAACTTGCAACTGAAACATCCACCCCACAGCCACGTATCATCCTCGCAGACTATGGATCGGAACTCGAAAACTTTCCAGCCAACTTCAACCCGCTGACGGGACGGGAGGTCAACGACCCGTCACTTCTCGAACTTCCCGCTGTGCTGGTCTCGATCAGCAACATGCCAGTTACCGCGCGCCCGCAGGCAGGACCCGGTTTCGCACCGTGGGTCTTTGAGTTGTTCATCGGCGAAGGGACGACGCGCTTCATGAACGTTTTTTACGGCGATTATCCGCGCACAGTGCCCAATGTCACAGGCGGATGTGAAGTGCGCGAGCAGATCATTCGCCCAAAAGGCAAGTGGCTCGGGAATCGCGTCTGGCTCGATGAGAACGAGAACGGCATTCAGGATGCATGGGAGATGGGCGTCGGGGGAGTGTGCGTCCGCTTGTTAAACGGGAGCAGTCGTGAGGTCCAGCAGGAGGCGGTCACGGATTCCAACGGCTATTATGCGTTCGAGAATCCCGGCGGCGATGTCATCATCCAATTCGTCAAATCCGGGTCTTATGAATTTACCCGGCAGGATGTCGGCGACGACGACCGTGACAGCGACGTGGATATGAACGGCGAGACAAGGGTTTTCTCTGCGAATGAGACCGCTTCTTTCTGGGACGCAGGCTTGGTCCTGACCATCAAGGCAATTCCCACATCCAGCCCGGCCGTGACCGGGACACCGCCGGACTGGTTCATCCCCGCCGAAGATTATGTGGGACCGATCCGGTCGGGGCGGTTGACGTACAACCACATCGGCGGGATGTTCCCGAATAGTTGTCTTGTATACTCGGGCGCCGCACCGGATGTCGGCGCGAAGCTGGATTTCTGCGAAATCATCTATGGCGTGGACCTGTTCACGCCGAACAGTTCGCTGTTGACCGTTTCACGGATGCGTCAACTCGCCGAAAAAAGTTTGAACCCAAAACAGCCGGTGGATTATTCGGGCAATTTGTTTTCGATAACGCCGCCCGCAAACGGACAAGCCGCTGATGTAATCGATGTTTTCTATCACGCCTACAGTCAGTCGGGCTGGCAATATGACCCGGTTTCGCAGACGTATCTGCGCTATACCGATGAAGCGGATGCCACCGGCAAACTCGTCCCTGCAACAGACCGCCTGACCGGGCGGCAGACCGCGTTCGAGAATGTCATCGTGGTGTTTGCCAACCACATCCGATTCCGCCACAACCAACTGGAGATCGATTTCAGCCCCGGGCAAAGGGAACCCGCAACCCTGTTCCGCAATGGACAGGCGTACAATATCTACTGGTCCACGCTCAGCCGCAACTACGAGAAAGAGACGGGGCTCCTGCGCCCGATCCATTTTGTGGATGCGCAGAACGATCTCGTTCCCCTGCATCCCGGTCGGACGTGGATCAACATCGTCACGCCGTATTCGTCCGTGACAAAACAGGGAGATGCCGAATGGCTGGTGAAATTCGTTCAACCGTATGATCCGCCGGACACACCGACACCTTAACCAGCATGTCACTCAGAGGTCGACTATCGGCGACCGAAGGGTCTCTGCCACCGCAGGAAGTTTTGCTTAATTTGAAAGAGATTCTTCGCCGCTCCGCGGCTCAGAATGACATGGAAATTGGAGGCTTTCATGCATCCCTACGTCACTTCGTTGAAAGATCTGTTCGAGCGAAACGCCGACCCATCCCAAGCTCCTGCCATGAAGAAATACATGCGCGATCAGTTCGAGTATCTGGGAATCAAGACGCCGCTAAGCGTGGCACTGCAAAAGGAATTCTACGCCGAGCATGGACTGCCCGAGGTCACCGAATTGGATTCGATCCTGCGTGACTTGTGGTCACTGCCACAGCGTGAGTTTCAGTATGTGGCGGTTGGTTTGCTGGGAAGATTGAACGGTCAACTCCCGCCTGAGTTTGCAGACACGATGGAATATCTCATCACGACTAAATCCTGGTGGGACACAGTGGACAGCATCGCAGGCGGGACTGTCGGCGTGCATTTCAAGCGATATCCTGCGGTCAAGAAAAAATATCTGGCGCGCTGGCGCAAATCAGAGGATTTCTGGCTGAGGCGCACCACCATCCTGTTCCAGTTGAACTACAAAGACGAAACAGACTTTGACCTGCTGTGCGGGATCATCCGTGAGAATTTGGATTCAAAGGAATTTTTCATCAACAAAGCCATCGGCTGGGCATTGCGGCAATACGCCCGCACCGACCCCAAAGCCGTGAAAAAGTTCGTCAAAGCCACGCCGCTCCATCCGCTGAGCAGGCGCGAAGCGATGAAACATCTGGAATGATCCATGTCATTGCGAGACGGTGATCTTCCGTCGAAGCAATCCCTCGAGAATAGAAGATTGCTTCGTCACAAAGAACGCTCCTCGCAACAACATCCAATAATCGGCTTTATAATTGACCTACACATTCGCCACCGGAGGAGTCATGACCAAAGAAAATGAAGTTGTCATCCTGTCCGCCGCACGCACACCAGTCGGAAAATTTCAAGGGGCGCTGGCAAGTATCCCTGCCACGCAATTGGGGGCGATCGCGGTCAAAGCCGCGGTGGAACGGGCGGGCATCGATCCCAAAGAGATCGAGGAAGTAATCATGGGGAATGTCGTGTCTGCGGGTCTGGGACAGGCTCCGGCGCGTCAATCGAGCATCCATGCCGGTATCCCTGCAACGGTTGGGGCTACCACTGTCAACAAGGTGTGTGGATCGAGCCTCAAAGCCGCGATGATGTCGGCACAAGCCATCCGCGCGGGAGATGCCGATTTGTTTGTGGCAGGCGGATTTGAGTCCATGAGCCGGGCGCCATATATCATCAATGGTCGTTCGGGCGAGTTAAAGTTCGGTAATCAGGTATTGACAGATGCACTGCTCAACGACGGTCTTTGGGACTCTTTCGAAAATTGGGGGATGGGGATGGCGGCTGAATTCATCGCGAACGAGTACGAGGTCACGCGTGAAGCGATGGACGAGTTTGCGCTTCGCTCCCATCTGAAAGCTGTCGCGGCTCAAGAAGAAGGGAAGTTCAACGCTGAGATCGTCCCCGTCCAAATCGCGGGGCGAAAAGGCGCGGTCACAGAGGTGACTCAGGATGAAGGTCCAAGAAAGGATTCGACGCTGGAGGCAATGACAAAACTCAAGCCCGCCTTCAAAGCCGATGGCAAAGTGACGCCGGGCAACGCGTCCCAAATGAGCGATGGCGGTGCGGCGGTTGTGGTCGCATCTCGCGCGTATGCGGATAGAAACGGACTCAAGCCGATGGCGCGCATCGTGGGGTATGCACAAGCCGCGGTCGAACCGAAATATTTGTTCGCCGCCCCCGCACATGCGATGCCCAAATTATTGAAGAAGATCGGATGGACGCTCGCCGATGTGGACCTGATCGACATCAACGAAGCCTTCGCCGCGCAAGTACTCGCGGACGGTTACGCCCTCGCCGACCAAGGCTGGGATTGGGACAAGGTCAACGTCCACGGTGGCGCGATCGCAATCGGACATCCGCTTGGCGCCAGCGGCGCGCGCGTGCTGGTAACATTGCTCCACGCCCTGCAAGGGTACGGTAAGAAACGCGGCATCTCTACGGGTCGGAGACCACATGGACAAACACGAACGCAATGAAAAGATCGAATTGTACAGACGCGGCTTTGACATGCTCGTCGAAGTGCTCAAGGATATCCCGCGCGAGATATGGAACTTCAAGCCCGCGCCCACGGAATGGAGCATCCACGAAGTCATCCTCCATCTCGCAGACTCCGAGTCCAACGCGGCACTGCGCGCCCGCATGTTGATCGTCGAGCCAGGCGGCACGTTGATGGCATACGACCAGAATGCCTGGGCGGTCACATTGAAATACCAGGAACAGGACCTGGAAGACGCTCTTGAAGTTGTGAGGCTGGCGCGAAAGACCACCTATGAACTGCTGAAGAAACAACCTGACGAAATCTTCGAGCATATCGTTATGCATCCGGAATACACGGAACCTTATACCTTTGACAATTGGATCAACATCTATTCCGCTCATATTCCGGGTCACATCGAACAGATCATGAACAATTACAAGCGCTGGAAGGAAGCACACGGATAAGCGCCGGCGTTCGTAACAAAACTGCAAGCACACAATACCATCAATTGGATATAATCAAAACCATGGCAAACGAAGAATACATCAACAGTGTACTCAAATGGCGTCAGGAAGTAGACGCGAATATCCGCCGCGAAAACAGCTGGCTGGCATTGGCAGGTCTGTTCTGGCTTCGCAAAGGCGAGAACATCATCGGCTCCGATCACGAATGCGATATTCTGCTCCCCGATCGCGCGCCGAAAAGGCTGGGCACCTTTCAGTTCGACGGCAACAACGTCACATTGAATGTGGAAGCGAACATACCGGTCGAGGTCAACGGCACGGCAACAAAGACCGCCCTGCTCGATGCAGACCAGGAAGATGTTCCCAGTTTCATCACATTTAACGACATGCGGATGGTGGTGGTGCGCCGCTCGAAGGGAGTGGGCATCCGCTTGTGGGATAACACGAGGGAAAAGCGCCGCACCTTCCCGCCCCGCGAGTGGTATCCCGTCAAAGAGGAGTTGCGCGTCCCTGCAACGTTCATCCGCTACGACACGCCCAAGATCGTAAAGATGCCTGATATCCTTGGCGCCATCCTGGACGAGCGCATGGAAGGCTATGTCACGTTCAGCCTGAACGGACAGAAACACGAACTGGTCGTCAGTGAACTGCCGGATCACCGACTCAACATCATCTTCATCGACTTGACCCACGGAAATCCCACCTACCCCTCCGGACGCTATCACTACACCGATGCGCACAATAACGGAAAGGTTTTCATTGATTTCAACAAGGCATACAATCCACCCTGCGCCTTCACCGATTACGCCACCTGTTCCTTCCCGCCGCAGGAGAACCACCTAAAAACACGCATCGAAGCGGGAGAGATTTACATCGGTCATCACTAAGATCAACAGGACTTTTGCTTGTCATTCTGAGCGGAGCGAAGAATCTCTGAGATTATCGTAGAGACCCTTCGCTCCGCTCAGGGCGACATGTATCAAGAGCGATATTGAGCGAAAGTCCTGATCAAAAAGCGGCGCATCGTAAGCGTCGCTTTTTGATTTAACCGCCAGCCAGTTTTATCAGTGCGTCCGGCACCCAGAAAGTTCCAAACCCCAGAATGCTCAATGCAAGAGAGATTACCAGGATCGCCACTCCGAAGCCAATCAAAATGCGGTCACGTGTTTTGCGTTCAAGCACCTCAATCCACGTACGCGGACCGACTCCGAAGGCGCGCAAATCCATCGCGTCGATGATGTCTTCGCTCCCGATGATGGCGTGGATGACGACCGGCACGAAGATCGGTCCCATTTTGCGGACTTGTTCGACCAGTCCGCCGCTGAGTTTTTCGAGTTCGTAACCGCGCGCCCGTTGTGCATCCACGGTCAATTGGAAGTCGCGGGCAAAGGTCGGAATGAAACGCATGGTCAGATCCATGGCGTAGGCGAATTTGTCGTTGAGACCAAGTCCCTTGAAGGTGATTCCGTACAAGGCAGGGTTGAGCGAGTAGGGAATCAGGATGGTCATGACCGCGATGCTTCCCACGCGCACAAGTTGACTCACCGCATAGAAGGCGCGTTCCACGGTGATCTTCAATGTGGGGGTCCAGCCCAAAATGGAAAACGATGCCTTGTACTCGCGGATCAGGTGTTCCGTTTCGTACACTTCAGATCCGCCGCGTCCGGTCAGGAAGGTGAGAATGGCAAAAAAGAAAACGAACCCGATGATGAAGAGGAAAGCGCGGCGGATCTCCTTCCAAGCCACCCCGGCGTTGAATAATGTAAACAAGGCAATGGCAAAAAAGAACAACAGAAAACGGATATCCCAGAACGCCAGTGTGGAGAGAAGGTAACAGCCGAAGAAGGTCAACCAGGCGCGCGGGTCGAACCATTGGATGATGGATTTACGTTGGCGGTATTTCCAGGCGACTAACATGGTTCTCTTTCCGTCATTGCGAGGAGGGTTGAGGCGCGACAGCACCGAAATCCCGACGAAGGTATCTCCAAGTCAATCAGGAGATTGCTTCGGGCGGAAAACCACCGTCCTCGCAATGACGTATCAAATTTATCTTCCCGATTGTCTCTGCACAGAGGCATACGCGCCGACGAGCAAAGGCACGAGGATTGCGGCAAAAATCAAGTTCGGTCCAGCCGCGGGCAGGAATTGACCAACAATGGTCGCGGCAAGGCTTAGACCATTGATCCAAATATCCGAGATCGCGGCAAAGAGCAAGCCAAGGATGTTGCCGAGCATGCCCCACATCACAGCCGTAGCGACATTCTCGTTGGAGGCAAATCCGAAGCGGACCGCCAGCACAAGAATGAAACCGACCACAATGGATAATCCGGCAAACACCGAGATGGTTGCATCGCCGAAGATGCCGTTATCCACATCATAGAACAACATGTTGGGCATATTGCGATTGATGAAGTACAACAGAGCGGTGAGAACCACCAAGCCGCCGCTGACATACAGAACCGTGTTCATGCTCTGCTTGCGGTCTTTGAAGAGCATCCAACAGCCCGCGATGAAACCGATCAAGCCGTTGCCGATGCTCCACTGCGGGGAAAGACCAAAACCGGTCAACGCATCGCCGAACATGTTGCCGACTGCGCCACTGAAGAATCCGACCACGGGTCCGAAGGCATAACCAAAGAACATCGGGATCGCAATGGCGGGACGTAAAGCAACCTGGCTGACCGAAGGAACGACGAAAACCGTCCCGTTGAACAGCCATGAGAACACCGCATACAAAGCCGCGCCGATCGCCATCCACACCACCTGGCGGGTTCCCACTTCCCAGGCATTATTCTCTTTGGTGAAGAAATATACTGCGAAGGCAATCAAGAGACCAACTACAACAAACAGGAAGCGAAGCCCGACTGTTGCCTGATCAACTGAAAAATTGAACAAGGCGCCTTCCTGAGCCTCTCCTGCGCCCAGAAAGAACATCACTACGGCAAAGAAAACGAGGACAACGCCTAGTGCGATGGCAACATTGGTTAAAGACTTGTTCATTATCTTCTCCTCTTTTGAAATTAGATATGCGCCAACGCTTCAGCCTTCATGAACCGGCCTGTCGTGCTGAGTCGCTTGAGGTTGAGAGCCAGCAACGAGGTCGGAACGAGGCGGTTGGCTTTGAGTCGGTCGAAGTCGTGTAAAACATCCTGCGGCTTTCCATCGGCGACCAGTCTCCCATCGTTCACGATCAACACACGGTTGGCGTAGATGACTGCCAGGTCAACATCGTGCGTGATGAAAAGGATCGCCTCGAACGAAGGAAGTCCCAGGATCGAATCCATGAAGTTCATGTAATTCTGATAATCCTGCCCGGCGGTCGGTTCATCCATCACAAGGATGCGGGACTGCATCGCAAGGATCGCCGCAATGCTCACACGCTTCTGCTGGCCAAATGAAAGCGCCAGCGGAGGGTCCTGCTCTTTATCGGCAAGGTTTACAATTCTTAACGCCTCTTTCACCTCCTGTTCGATCTGTTCTTTCGAATGCTTCAAATTCTTCGGTCCGAACGACAACTCCTCACGCACGGTCGGCGCGAACAACATATGGCTCGGGCTTTGAAACACATAACCCAGAGTGCTTGCGATCTGCGCCACACTTGCCTGCTTTGTATCGCGTCCATTCACCAGCACACGTCCCGATTTCGGTTTAAGCAGACCGATGGCATGTTTGACGAACGTCGTCTTGCCCGCGCCATTCGGACCCAACACCGCGATCACATCACCGCGCTTGATCTCGAGATTGAGACCATGCAGGACTTCCACATCGGACTCATACCCGAACGCGACATTCTCGAACTTGACCAACGCTTCATCCGCCCTTCTACCTGCCGCGCCCGGAAGGATCTTTATCTCCGCTGGAGGCGGATCCTGCTTCGCGCGTTCCACAATGTCTTCTGCCGAGAGTTTCACTTCGCGGTAATTCACCACTTTTGATAACCCTGAAAGATTCCCAAGGTAACGTATCTCCCCCCCACTCATGAACATCACACGCTCAGGCTTGATGCGCAGAACATCTTCCACACGGTGCTCCACCATGAGAATGGTCATGCCCTGGTCGGCAAGGAAGCGGGCAGTATCCAGCGCGTCCTGCGCGGAAGCGGGATCAAGGCTGGCCAACGGCTCATCCAGCAACAGGATCGAAGGGCGCATCGCAAGCACCCCCGCCAAAGCGACCTTTTGTTTCTCGCCACCGGAGAGGGTGAACGTCTCCCGGTCGCGAAGGTGGAATATTTTCAAGAACTTGAGTGCCTCGTCTGCGCGTTCCAGAATCTCCCCACGCGGGATGCTGAGATTTTCCAACCCAAAAGCGACTTCGTTCAAGACCTTCGTGCCAAGGATCTGACGTTCCGGGTCTTGAAGCACCGTCCCGATCTTCTGCGAAATCTGCGAGAGTTTCCAGGTTGACGTGTTCTCTCCAAACACCTGCACAGTGCCTGTCATCTCGCCTTTGTAGGAACGCGGTACAAGCCCGTTAATGCAGCGGATGAGCGTAGTCTTGCCACATCCGCTGGCGCCTGCGATCAGCAGGACTTCACCGGGCTTGGCTTCAAAGGAAATATCCCGGATCGCCGTTTCCTGGCGGTCCCGGTAACGAAAGGATAGGTTTTCAACAAGAAGGGGAGTTTCGGTCATCGGTGGCTATTATCAATTCATCGAATCAGAATGTCAAGAAAGACATTCCTGAAAGTAAAACACCTTTTGGATGCCAAAGTTTCTTCTTTAGGATAAACAACAGCGGGAGATTAAACCCTGGCGCGCGGTCATCAATGTTCAGCACAATGAATACGGCGCACTTTCGTGCGCCGTTGACAGTTACTGTATGTAATTCGCAAATTCTTCTTCGAACTTTTCCTGTGTAACGGATCCCACCCATTTCTTCAGGACAGTCCCATTTCCGTCCAGCAGGTAGAATTCGGGCTGGTAGTTGAAACCGAGTGTTCGCTGAAAATCGCGGGTTTGGGAGTCGCTGGCATCGAGATAGGTGAACTGGATCTTGCCAAAATACTTCGCTTCGAGCCCATGAACCATGGGTGCCATGGAACGGCAGGTACCTCAGGTGAAGCGGAAAAATTCAACCAGTTGTAACTGTCCCGAAGCGAGACTGACCGTGGACGGGTCGGTGGCGTGGAGTTCAGGTCCGCGCGAGGTGGCGGCGGGCAGGGCGGTCGGGGCGGGAGCCTGGGTGGGCGCTTCGGTCACGCCGGGCAGGGGCTGTCCCTGATCGAGGGCGGGAACGGACGGTGGAAAAGTGGCGGTCGGCTGGACGGCTGTCGGTTCGGGGGGAACGGTAGCCGCCGCAGGGGCGCACGAAGCCGCGAAAACGGCGAACAGGATAAGGCTTGGAAGGAGGCGGGTTTTCATATCCACTTAGAGGCTTTATCCGCAAAAATCCTTACGAAAAGAACGGATTTTCATTACTTTGACGGTAGTCAAATCCTACGCTATACTGTGTTTAGTGCATTAGTTTCTTAGTTTGTTAGTTCGCTGAATTACGCGCTATGCAACTACGGAACTACCAAACCATCCAACTATCCAACCATTCAAATAATTCGAGGAGGCTGTATGGCTGATTTCAAACTCACATATGCCACGATGTTCAACCCGCCCGAGGAACTTCACAAGGGTTTCGACAAGGCGGTCGCCAGACTCAAGACGAACCTTGGCAAAGAATACGGGATGATCATTGATGGTCAGGATGTGTTCGCAGACGAGAAGTACGATGACCGCTCCCCCGTGAACACCGATTGGGTGCTGGCAAGGATGCAGAAAGGCAACGCCTCTCACGCAAAGATGGCAATCGATGCCGCCCGCAAGGCGTTCCCCGCATGGAGCCGCACGCCCTGGCAAAAACGCGTGCAATTGGTGCGTAAGGCGGCGGCGAACATTGAGAAACGCATCTTCGAACTCGGCGCGGCAATGGCACTGGAGGTCGGCAAGAACCGCATGGAATCGCTCGGCGATGTGCAGGAGACTGCCGACCTTATGTATTGGTCTGCCCAGATGGTGGAGGAGAACAACGGCTTCGTCAAACCGATGGGCAAGGACCCGCTTGTTGGATATGACTCGACGAACGTCTCTGTGCTCAAGCCGTACGGTGTCTGGCTGGTGGTCTCGCCGTTCAACTTCCCCTTCGCTTTGAGCGGAGGTCCGGTAGGCGCGGCTCTGGTGGCTGGAAATACGGTCATCCTTAAGCCGGCAACGGATACCGCATGGATCGTGCGACTCTACGCTGAATGCTTGCGCGACGCAGGCTTCCCGCCGGGCGTCTTCAACTTCGTGACCGGACCCGGCTCTTCGCTCGGGCAGGCGCTCGTGGACAGCCCCGAGATCGACGGTGCAACCTTCACCGGCTCGTTCGACGTGGGCATGAAGATGTTCCGCGATTTTGCCAACCGCAACTACGTGCGCCCGATCGTGCTGGAACTCGGCGGAAAGAATCCCGCCATCGTTTCGCGCAACGCGAATCTCGAAGACGCCGCCACCGGCATTGTCCGATCGGCGTTTGGCTTGCAGGGACAGAAATGTTCCGCGGCGTCACGCGTGATCGTGGAGGAACCTGTCTACGACGCGTTGATCGCCAAACTCAAGGAAAAGACCGAAAAGCTAATCATTGGCAACCCAACCGAACGCAACACGTATTGGGGTCCGGTGATCAACCAAAGTTCCTACAATGATTTCAAGAACTTCACCGAAGAGATCAACGGCGCGGGCGGCAAATTCCTGACCGGTGGTCACGTGAAGACCGGCGGCATCTTTGATAAGGGTTACTTCTGCGAACCTACATTCGTGGTTGACCTGCCTTTCGACCATCGCCTGTGGCAGTACGAAATGTTCCTGCCCATCACCACCATCGGCAAGGTCAGGGACCTCGATGAAGCCATGAAGATCGCCAACAACGTGAACTACGGTCTCACCGCGGGCTTCTATGGTTCGCAAAAAGAAACCGCCTGGTTCTTCGATCACATCGAAGCAGGCGTCACTTATGCCAACCGTCCACAGGGTGCGACGACCGGCGCGTGGCCCGGCTTCCAACCGTTCGGCGGCTGGAAAGGCTCCGGCGCCAGCGGCAAGAACGGCGGCGGTTATTACTACGTCCAGCTGTACATGCACGAGCAGATCCAGACGTTGATCAAGCCGGCCGTGAAGAAAACAGCACCCAAAAAAGTTGCCAAGAAAGTCGCCAAGAAAACTGGCAAACGAAAATAACCCTCACCCTACCCCCTCTCCCCGCTTCGACTTCGCTGGCACTCCGCTCAGCGCGACCGGGAGAGGGAAATTTTAATCTCATGCCCTGGAATCCCGACCTCTACCATAAGTTTCAATCCGAACGCTCGGCGCCATTCAACGATCTGCTGGCGTTGGTGGATGTGCGCCCAAATCTCAAGGTCGTTGACCTGGGATGCGGCACCGGAGAGTTGACGCGTCGATTGGCGGATACGCTCCCGGACAGCCGCGTGACCGGGCTTGACTCATCGCAGGAGATGCTCGACAAAGCCGCCTCTTTCTCACGCCCGGGTCTGGTCTTCGTTGAAGGAGACCAATCCACGCTGACAGGTGAATGGGACCTCATCTTCAGCAACGCCGCCCTGCAATGGAGCGAAAACCATACAGAGTTGATCCCGTATCTGTACGGGAAACTGGCTCCGGGTGGGCAGATCGCGGTGCAAGTCCCATCGAACCATCACCACATCTCGCACCGTATCTATCGTCAGATCGCCAGCGAAGAGATGTTCAAATTCATCCTGAACGGATACCAACGATACGCGCCGGTGCTCAAGATCGACGATTACGCCAACATACTCTTCCAGTGCGGCGCAGAGGACATCCTGGTCTTCGAGAAGATCTATCCTCATGTGTTGGAGAACTCGGACGCCGTGGTGGAATGGATCTCGGGCACAGCGCTGGTTCCCTACTTTGAAAGGCTGGGAAAACACAAGGAAGCATTCGTGCAATCCATTCGCGAGAAGATGCGGATTGCCATGCCAGACAGCCCTGTTTTCTATCCCTTCCGCAGGACGCTCTTCTCTGCGAGGAAACCGGGATAAAAAACCTAACAGGTCTTGGAGACCTGTTAGGTTTAAAATCAAACTATGGGCGAGCCTCAA
>JBFYRY010000158.1:0-8819 GCA_041302025.1 Chloroflexota bacterium
TGCAACGATCTGGGATTGGATACCATCTCCGTTGGCTCGACGATTGCCTGCGCGATGGAACTTTCCGAAAAAGGATTCATGGATTCAGACCTGCGCTTCGGACGCGCCGACCAGCTTGCTCCCGTTATCGAAGCGATCGCCGCTCGAAAGGACATCGGTTCAGACCTGGCTGACGGCAGTCTGCGGCTTGCGACAAAATATAACCACCCCGAACTTTCCATGTCTGCCAAGGGGATGGAGATGCCTGCCTACGATCCGCGTGGCTTGCAGGGACAGGGTTTGCTGTATGCCACCTCCAATCGCGGCGGATGTCACATGCGCGGGAACATGGTTGGTCTCGAAGTGCTGGGTCTGCCCAAGTTGATCGACCGTTTCCAGGTGCAGGGCAAATCCAGTTTTGTCATTTTGAATCAAAACTCGAATGCCGCCATCGATTCGCTTGTGGTTTGCAAGTTCACCAATATGGGTGTGGCGGATGAATACTTCGCGCGTGTCTTGAGCGCAGTGACTGGCATCCAATACGCCACGACTGATATGATCAAAGTGGGTGAGCGCGTCTGGAATCTGGAACGCCTCTACAACAACCGTGAAGGCTTCACGGCAAAAGACGATACGCTCCCGCCGCGTTTGCTGACAGAAGCGCCCGTGGATGGTCCATCCAAAGGCTGGGTCTCGAACCTGGAACCGATGTTGAAGGAATATTATCGCACCCGCGGCTGGGATGAGAACGGCGTGCCCACACAAAAGAAGCTGATCGAACTTGGCTTGGCAGAGTTGGTGTAAAGGAGTCCGCAATGATTGATCCACGAATCTATGAAATGTTCCGCGAAATCGGTGAAGATCTATACTCAGCCCAAATGATAAGTTCGCATGGCGGCAACTTGAGCATCCGTCTCGGCGACCGCGTTATCATCAAACGCCGCGGCGCGCAATTGGGCAGGCTCAAACCGCATGACCTGATCGAAACCCGCCTGGATAAGAACGACAGCGGGGTCGCGCTGGCTTCGACTGAACTGCTTGTGCACCGCACCGTCTATATGAACACACCTGCGCTGGCGATCTGTCATTGCCATCCACGCACGGCGGTAGCCTTCTCGCTATCGCGCGATGAACTGGTGCCGATTGACAATGAGGCATCCTACCTGCTCAAGAAGATCCCCGTTGTGACGGAGGAGTTTGCCTCTGGCACGCCGCAGATGGCGAACAAGGTCGCTGAAGCATTGAAGAACTACAAGATCATCATGCTGCGCGGACATGGCAGTTTCGCCACTGGGCAGACCCTCGACGAAGCCTTCCACTGGTCATCCACGTTGGAGGAATCCTGCCAGATCGAGTTGGCGACCAAGGTCATCAATGAACCTTTCATCGAATATCGCGGTATGAGCGGCTCGTATACGAAGTTCTAATGTCATTGCGAGCGGAGTGAAGCAATCTCCATAGGGTTGTGATGGATTGCTCATCCGCATTTGTGCGTGGAGAAAAAAAGCAAACGATTTGTGTTTGTTTCAAATGAGTTGAAGGTAGGAACGTCCCGAAGGTTTTGCTGAGAAAATTGGGTCGCTTTAGCCAATTTTCGGGACGGTTTCAACTGAAATGAAATGCGCCCAAAGATTTGGCTTAAAGAGCTTGTTTCTTCCTGCCCGTTTCAAAAGTCATAACTCGCAAGACCAGCACGAACGCCAGCGCGGCAATGTACCGCCCGATGGTGGTGGTGATAAAAATACCCCGGTAATTCCACAAGGATAAGATGGTCGAGCCGAGTACCGCGCCGCCGGAAAAGGCGAGAGCGACAATGATCTGGTAGATCGCCGAATAACGTGCCTGCAAATTCTGCGGCAGGATCCCAAGCAGGACGTTGAACGATACCAACTCAAATGTTCCCCATAACACGCCGCCAGCCGCCTGAATGACCAGCACCCCCGCGTAACTGCGCGTGAAGATCCAGGCGAGTGGGAGGATGGGAATCAGGAACATCAGAACTGCCTGTATATTGCGTGCTCCAAACCGGTCCGCCAATTCGCCGGCTTTGCGCTGGGTGAGTATCTTGGTAATGCCCGGCACGATGCTGGTCATGCCGATCATGGCGGCGGTGAACTGTAATTCCTGTGCCATGTAGACCGAGAAGAACGGACCGGAGATGTTCAGGGAAAAATTCCAAATGGCGGCAACCGCGCACAGGGCGAGAAAGACAGGCGCAGCGCGCAGGTCTGCGATGGCGGAGTGCAGTGAAAAAGTTTCGGCGGAATGGTGGTCAGGGCGTGGATCGTGGATCTTGTTGAAGGCATAGGTCGAGAGCATACCTAAAACAAAGGAAAGTATGATGGCGATCTGGTAAGCCGCCAGTGATTTGCTTTGCGTGATCCACTCGCCAGCTAGGTAAGTGACCAGCATGCTCGCCGCGCTCATGGCAAGGTTGCGGGATGCAAAGTAACGTCCGCGCCCTTCGGTGGGAACGACATCTGCCGAGAACGACATCCAGGCTGGGAAGGCGAGGTTGCCGGTGATCGAACGGATGACACTCACGACCATGACCAGCCAGATGAGACCTTTCCCTGCAATGCCAAGCGGTAGCAGGGCAAGGACGAGCAAAAGGAACCGTGCAATCCCTCCGCCCCAGAAAACGGTCAGTTCCTTGCGGTGACCGAACCGTTCCACCATCAATGCGCCGGGGAGCAGGATCAGTGCCGCCGAAAGGTTCGTCAGGGAATTGAGCAGTCCCACCTGTTTGCCGGTCATGCCGATTGCCAGAAAATAGAGGGTGAAAAATGTCAGGGGAATGGTATCACTGCCGGCGGCAAACAAACCGTCTGCCCAGAACCAGCGCAGATTACGGCGGGTTTCAGGCGAATGAGATGCGGCCCAGTTGCCCCCTTCCATGAGGGATGTTAATAATCTGCCAATGCGGTTCATATCAAAGGTTTGAGTTGCTTTCGATCAATGAGGGGATGACCAGCGGTCCACTGGGGAGAACGCATAAGCGCGGTCCGTAGCGGGTGGATAATGATTCGATAACGGCGGGCAGGTTATGGGCGGCGTTCTGAGCGTGTCGAAGGGGAGTCAGAAGTGCGCGGCGGATATCGTCATCCGTGAGTCCATCCGAATGAACGTAGACATCCGCATGAAGTTGGATCTGCGCCTGGATCTGAACCTGCCACTGGTCATGGGCGGAGAATCCGGGTTGGGCGAGCATGTCGAGAATGCCCTGCGGCGAACCACCTTGTCGAAGTAACTCCGCGTATTTGCCGTGTGCAGGCAGACCGTCGTTGCATGCGGCGCACATGACGATCGCCCCGCCCTTGCGGACAATGCGCGCGGCGGCGCTCATGCCTTTGACGGTCTGATAGAGATTCTGGTCGAGAGGATAGCCGCTGTTGGTGGTGACGACGACATCGTACGGCGCTTCAACCTTGACGAGGGCATGCTCCGCGACGAAGGAGCATCCCGCCGCGTGAGCCTTTACCAATTCACCCGCAAAGACGCCAGTCAATTGGCGAGCATCGTTCATGGTGACGTTGACGATGAAGGTGGGATCTGTGCGCTGTGCCATCTCGCGCATCTCCTCCCAGATCGGATTGCCCGCCGTGACTCCCCAGGTGGCGTTGGGATGTGCGATCATCTCCCGCCCATGATTACTGAGTACCGATTCAAAACCAGCGATGGATGGCAGAACACCTTTCGGTCCGCCGCTGAACCCTGCGAAAAAATGCGGCTCGATGAAACCGGTCAGGATCTTTACATCGGCTTCGGCATATGCTCGGTTGATGCGGACGGGGTTGCTGCGCGAGGTCTCGCCAAAGGAGACGAGGTTGGCATCGTCCCAGGCATTGTGTTGAAGACAGCGATAATTTTCAACGACATGATCGCCGAGCATGGCACGTAATTCGGGATCCGTTTGTGGGCGATGGGTGCCGAGGGCGTTGATGAGGGTAATGTCGGCACGGCGGATGCCTGCTGATTTGAGTTCCTGCAAGATGATGGGAAGCAAAAGCGCATTGGGCGTGGCGCGGGTAATATCGGTGTGGACGATGGTGACCGTTTGACCGGGTTTTACCTTGTCCCTGAGCGGCGCGGAGTTGATCGGGTTGCGCAACGCGTTCAGGATGGCGGCGCGCTCATCGGGCAAGCCGGGCGCTTGATGTGAGGTGATAACGTCGGCGTGGGGAGGAATGTCGAGGGGTAGTCCATGCCTGCCGTAGGCGAGGATCACGCGTCGGGTCGTCATGATGCGCTCTCTTCCCGCGCGATCTCCACCCAGCGGATGACGCGGCGCGGGTCGTTGGCAATCGTGTGATTATCCTTCATGATGATCTCGACGCGGCAGTCCTTGATGTGACTGAGTTTCTCGCGCAATTCCGCGCGGATGATGCTTTCATCGAAATCGGAGGTCGCCAATGGCATTGGGCTGGGCTTGAGCGAAAAGATGTAATCACCGCCGAGGTATTCCGCCATTTTGGGAATGTTTGCCCAGAGAGAGACAGAGACGCGGCGCAAACGCGGAATGGCGCGGACGTATTGCCAGCGTTTATCGAGTGGTTCGCAACAGCCGTAGCAGTTCAGCCTGAAGCGTTCGAGGATGGGGATTTGATACGGTAGTATAAATTCTGCAAACATCTTGGGCGAGACGCCGCTGGTCTCCTGCGCTTCGCAGAAACCCCACATGTTTTGCGTTGTTACACCCTCACCCTGTCCTTCGGACATCCCTCTCCCTAAGGGAGAGAGGGATTCGTCGAGCCACCCAAAGCCGCCAGAGCCGACGTATTCTCCGCCGGTGTTGGGGGAGAGCAAGTCATTCTGTTCGAGGAAGTCAAGGCGGGCGAGGGTACCATCGCACAGGAAAGCCATCAGACGGTGAAAGCCTTGTGGCTCGACGATGAAATCCATCAGCATTTGCGTCAGCCCACGCAGGTTGGAATACGTTTGCGTGAGACCGAGCGTCCACCACCATTGGGTGTACAGGCGCACTTCAAGGATGCCGTCAAAGATCTCTTGCGCGAGTGTCAGGTTGCGGGAGGTTCGATCGTAATCAACGGTAATGACCGGGAAGCGGAGTTTGTCGAAGTCTGCAAAATCCTTGAGCGGGGCTTCCCAGGTGTAGGCTCCGCCATGTTCGCCGCCGAGTCGCGTTTCATGCATGCCCCAGTCGCTTTCGGTGTAGACATGCGGGATGTCGAATACGGGAAGGATGACCCGGTCGTCGTTCATCTCTGTGCCCCAGAAAATTTCGCGGCGCAAGGTGAATTCCCACTGGCGGGCGAGTTCGTTTTCGCAGGTTAATACATTGGATGGAACGATCTCATTCCACCCGTTTTCCGGGTCGCAAAAAATGAGCGGACGTGTGGCTGAGAGCGTGTTATGTTGGCGCCAGAGTAATTCTTTTTCCTTCTCGCCCGGTCTGGCGGCGAGTTCGGCAACGCGCGCGGCGAGGACGCGCAGGGTAACGCGGTCAGTTTCGGGGAATATCATTCCTCTTTCTTGTCATCTTTATCATCGTCGCTTTTGACGGATTCGCGGAAGTTCTTGATCGCGCCGCCGATCTCACCGGCGATCTTGCCGATGCGACCAACACCAAAGAGCAGGATGACGATGATAAGGATGATGATCAATTCGGTGGGACCTAAACGTATGGGCATGGGGTGGTACTCCTTTTTTCGCTTGATTTGGATACTAAATGGGATCGCGTTTCGTGAACATTTTCCCAAGCACTGGGATTATACTATTCAGCGGCATTTTCATCCCAAACCTGCGAGCGCGGACCTATGAACTGGAAATCCCTATTCGACATTCGTTCAACCAACGCCTGGATCCTGGTTCTGTCCATTGCGGCGAATCTGGTCTGGTCTTTCTTTGCATTGATCTTCATCTTCGGCATTTTGAATGCAGGCAAAATGGAGCCGGGACTGGGGCAGGCGATGTTATTGCTTGTCGAGTTCATCGGTCCTGCGTTTATCGGCTGGTTCTGCGGCTGGCTGGCTTTCGATGACCGGGGCGCAACCTATGGTCTCGTTGGCGCGCTGGGAAGTGTATTTATGATATTGTTGTATCTACTCGCCAGCGGCGGGATCGCCATCCTGTTGTCTGTCGCGGCGCTGGCGGGCGGCTTCAACGGCGGGGCAGTTACGCGTTATCGCGGCAGACGCAAATGAATTCACGATGTCATTGCGAGCCGCTGGTGTTCTTCCAGCGGCGCGGCAATCTCTGTTTACATGCAAACTTTGCTCGATGGGAGCTTGCTTCGAGTTGACACTCTCGCAATGACAAAAAAACAAAATGAGGCAAACATCATGACACAAAAAATCTGGCAACCGTTGTCGAGGGACGCAGTCACCCGCGCAGTTGAACGCAAGAATCCGCCGCGTATCCCGATGGTGATGGCGAAATGGTGGGGTGAAGGACTCGAAGATCAATACGGCGAACGCCTCAAGCAGTTCGACGGCTACCCGGAGGATGTCGTTTTTGTCTGGTTGCATGAATTCATCGAATATGAAAAGATGGGACTTTCATGGGACATTCCCCAAAGCGGCGCGCACGACGCCCGCGCCATCGTGGACGATTGGGCAAAATTGGATGAGTTCATCGCCAAACTGCCCGACCCGGAAAAGGATCCGCGCTTCGATCAGATTGCCGTCACAGCCAGGAAAGCGCGTGAGGAAGACCGTTATCTTATGCTCAGTTGGTGGCGGTTGTTCTTTGAACGTCCCTGGGAGATTCGCGGCATGACGAACCTGCTCATGGACTATTACACCGCGCCCGAGCAGGTACATAAACTATATTCCGCGCTGTGCGATACTTATCTGGCATATTTGCGCCGCGGTGTCCGCGAGATCCAGCCGGACGGTTTTTGGACGAGCGACGATCTGGGTCATCAGACCAACCTGTTCATGCGTCCCGCCACGTTCCGTGAGTTTCTCAAACCATACTATCAGCGCATCGGCGATTTTTTGAAGGAGCATCACATCCATTGGTGGTTGCATTCGTGCGGACACAACACGCCCATTCTGGAAGACCTGATCGAAGTCGGGTTGACCGTTTTTCATCCGGTGCAGAAAGGCGCGATGGATGAAAAAGCTGTCGCTGAAAAATACGGCGACCGCCTGACCTTCCTGGCGGGATTTGATGTCCAGCATGTTTTGCAGGAAGCCAGCCCGGAGGAAGTCCGTGCCGAGGTGCGTTTCATCATGGATACGTTCAATCGCCCCGACGGCGGACTCTGCATCGCGGCGGGAAACGGCATCATGGGCGGGACTCCGTTCGAGAACATCGAAGCCTTTCTGGATGAATCCGTCCATTATGGAGAAAAGATCCGCAGTGATGGGAAGGCAAACAAATGAAAAACCTAAAATTACGCGGGATTTTTCTCCTGCTGTTCATTGCCATGTTTGCGGCTGGATGCGGCGGCTTCTCGCAAGCGCCCGTCCCAACCCCGACCCCGATTCCCCTCAGCGCGGAAGAGATTGCGGACACCTTCGAATACAAATGGCGCGAAGTCTCTTTCGACGACCTGATCCCCGCCGACCTGGATGTGTACCTGCAACAGTGCTGGAACGGCATGGGCATGGATGACAAGGGACGTATCTATATCGGCTGGACCAGTTTCCGCGATGACAGTAAATACGAGGACTTCGTCGTGTTCCGCTACGATCCGGCGACAGAGAAGCGCGAATTCCTCGGCACGTTCATGGACATTGCCGCGGCGAACAACAATCTGGGCGAAGGCGAGAGCATCCCCAAGGGACACACGCGCATGATCTTTGCGGACGGTGTGATGTACATGGCGTCGCAAAGTTTCCACGATTTCAAATGGGAGATCGATGACCTGCCGAACTATCGCGGCAGTCACATCTTTGCCTACGACACCCGAAGCGAGACCTGGCTCGATTTGGCGGCGAGCCTGCCCGGGGGCGTTGTAACCGAACATCAGGGGATTGTCGGCTTGAACATCCTGCGGAATGAGAATCTGCTGGTGGGGCTGGTCCATCCGCACAGCGACCTGGCGCTCTACAATTACAAAACCAGCCAACTCATCAAAGTAGTGAAGGGGATTCCGTGGGAATTGGGCAATCCCCTCAGCCGCGAAGTGATCGTCGCGCCGAGCGGCAACATCTATTCCTACCGCGGCACCGAGGAGCCGCGCCAGCGCAATGAGACGCACCCGGTCTGGGTCTACAATCTCCACACCGGCGAGATGAAACAGACCGAATACAACATGACCCAGGGATTCTGGATTGGACAGGCTGAAACCCGCGATGGAAGCAAAGTCTATATCACCACGGTCAACGGGCAACTCTACGCGTTCGACACCGCCACGGAAGTCTTCACAGACCTGGGCTACATGCTCCCAGCAACGGATATTGCCAACGGGCGGCGCATCCAGTTCCAGTATGGACCGACGCTCTCGCCCGATGAAACCAAGCTCCTGTATGCCGTTTCAACGCTTGAAAGTCCACAGGGTACAGGTGAATTGTACGAATATGATATCGCCACCGGTGAATTCACTTTCATCCAGCAACTGCCCATCGGCATTTACACCGCCGCCGACCTGCGCGATGAGAAAAATATTTACCTGGCGCACTTTGGCGATCAGAATAGCCTGTGGGGTGGGAGGGCGCGCCTGATGATTATCACTGTTTCACCGGATAAATAACATGGATAGAATTCTCATCACTGGAGCAAATCGCGGCATTGGTTTGGAACTCGTCCGCTTGTGCGCGGCGCGCGGCGATAAAGTTTTCGCAGGCTGTCGCTCCCTCGAACAGGCGCGGGAACTTGATGTTTTATCTGCCCAATACCCCGGACAGATCACGATCATTGCATTGGAAATC
>JBFYRY010000017.1:0-37000 GCA_041302025.1 Chloroflexota bacterium
GATCAGCTTCAATTCCAGTTTGAGGCGCTTCTCTTCGTACGGCTCTCCCTTTTCAGCGGTGCGCGGCGCCTGGTTGCGCGACGTCGCAAAATGCTGGTTCCCACGCCCGCCGCGCCCGCCCTTGCATACCATGAGCCTCTGCCCGGGCTTGGTCAGGTCGCCGATAATGATGCCGGTATCTGCATCGAAGATGATCGTGCCCGGCGGCACAGGGACAATCAAGTCCTTGCCGTAGCGCCCGGACATCTGCGAAGGTCCGCCCCTGAGCCCGTCCTCCGCTTTGAACTTCTGGTTCTGCCGGAACGATGACAGCGTATTGAGCGTTGTCTTAACTTCGAACACAACATCACCGCCCTTGCCGCCGTCGCCGCCATCGGGTCCGCCGTGGGTGATGAATTTCTCGCGATGGAAGTGCACCATGCCATCGCCGCCTTTGCCTGAACGAACGTGGATTTCTACCTGGTCTGTGAACATGCACTCATTATATCGTAGTGGCTTCGGGGCTATAATAATTGCCTGTTACGTTACATCTTATTCTGCAATCTGCACATGGGATTTCTCATGAAACGACTTTTTCCCTGCCTGATCGTTCTTCCGTTATTCATCGCGTGGATTCTGCCCTCGGCGCCGGTTCATGCCGACAATCACGGCATGTTTCCGTTACAGGAGGCATCACCTACCCCGGAATTTAATCCCCTCACCCCCGCGGAGATCATCGAAGCGGTGAACAACCTGCGCCTCTCGCACGGATTGAATCCACTTTCGATTCATCCCGTGCTGATGCAGGTCGCCGCGCAACAAGCCAGCGCGCTTGCCTTCTCGGAGGGGGCTGTCGGGCACGAACGTCCATGTGGCATGACACTCGGACAGCAGCTGCTCTCGATGGGCTATCCGCTGTTGGGCGATCTCTCGCTCGACGGCTACCGCTCCGAGAACTGGGTGGCGGCTGAGACCATTGAACAGGTCATGTCATTTTGGCAGGGCGATGATTTACATCTCAACACCATGATCTCTCCCAACCGCAGTGACATTGGCGCGGCGGTGACGGTCGGCGACCAGATCTACGTTGTCCTTGAAACCGCCTGGAGCACGAGCAGTGGGCAGATGCAATATGATGCCTACCCCATCCTGACCGGTATTCCCATGACGCAAACATTGTGCGCGGGCTTTGCCAGCGGCGAGATTTCAGATTATTCGATCCCCGTGGCGGTTAGCACGGCGCGCCCCGATGGGGATGTGGTCCATGAAGTGAAATATGGGCAGAACCTGTGGACCATTGCCGACCTGTATCATGTCAGTGTCGAAGAGATCAAACGCCTGAACGGTCTGACCGATGACAACATTGTTGTCGGCTGGAAACTGCTTGTCCAAAAAGCCGCCACCCAGCCTCCGCCCATGACCGATACACCGCCTCCCGTACTAGTCACATCCACCGAGACAAAATATCCAACGGCAATTCCCTTTCACACCACCACGCCGACCCTCACGCCAACCATACCGACAGTGCCGCTCGGTCAGCAGATCAAACAAAACAGTGCGGTCGTCGCCGCGTTACTGATCGCCTTCTCCGTTTTGCTGGCGGGGATCATTGGGTTTGGCAGGAAGAAGGGGTAAATGCCATGAACTGGCACAAAACCACCCTCGAAATCTCCACCCACGGCAAGGGACTAAATGACATCACAGAGACTGTCCGTGCGCAGTTACGGAGTTGGAACGTGCATGAAGGGATGTGCTTTCTCTTTCTTCCGCACACCAGCGCATCATTGATCTTGAGCGAAAACTGGGACCCAACCGCCCGCGCCGACTTGGAAACCTTCATGGAACGCCTCGTCCCCGAAGGCGATGACTGGTACACCCATGACATCGAAGGCTCGGACGATGCGACCTCCCACATCCGCGCGATGTTGACGGATACCAGCCTGACGATTCCAATCGATGATGGCAACCTGTCGTTGGGAACGTGGCAGGGGATTTACGTTTTTGAGCATCGTTCACATCCGCATCAGCGGAAGGTGTTGATGCGAGTCTTGAGCGTGGAATGAACTCCTTTATTCCCTGTTATCCGGTATCGTAAAGCAAAAAGTCGAGCCTTTGCCCAAACCTTCTGATTCGACCCATATCATCCCGCCGTGCGTTTCGATGATGCGCTTGACCGTTGCCAGCCCGATGCCGGTCCCATCGGCTTGTGAGTCAAGTTTATCGAAGAGACCGAAGACACGATCCAGATGCTCGGGGGCAATTCCCATGCCGTTGTCCCTGACGAAGAATACGGGGTTACCATCCGCATCGTCCTCGCGTTGACCGGTCTCAATCTTTGGATTCGGCTGGTTGCCCATGAACTTGACCGCATTGTCGATCAGGTTTTGCAGAACCTGGATCAGGCGGGCTGGATCGCCATAAATTTCGGGTAATCCATCTGCCACTACGACCTGTACACCCTTTTGATCGATCTGTCCCTCCAGCAGATTGATTGCGTCGCGGACGATTGTTTCCAGGGATGCGGTTTGGGGGTGGTCGATCGTGCGTCCCGCCCGTGAAAGTTTCAGTAATCCTTCGAGCAGTTTCTGCATCTTGTCGGTGGAACTGGCGATGCGGTCCATATCGCTTTTGATCCGCTGTGGATTGTCGGATTGGATATCCTTTTCCAGGTAACCGAGAAAGCCGCGGATGGTGACCAGCGGCGCTTTGAGATCGTGCGAAACGGTGTAGGTAAAGCGTTCGAGTTCTTCGTTCTTCTTTTCAAGTTCGTGAACGAGTTTTCTGCGCTCTACCAATTCATCTTGTAGTCGATCGAGCAGGGATGCCTTGTCGATTGCCAGCGCGGCTTGCGTGGCGATGCTTTCCATGAGTTTGATCTGTTCGGGCGAATAGGCATCCACCTGTTTGCTCTGGACGGAGAGCATGCCAATGACCCCGTCCTTGGAAACCAATGGAATGCCCAGGAAGGTGCGTAATTCCATTTCATTTTCATCCACGATTTCGTACTTGTCCAAAGTTTCCCTGGATGTCATGTCCTGTAGATAGAGCGTTCTCTTCTCAAAAATGATCTTTCCTGTCAGACCAGGCTCTTCCTTCAACTTGCGCGAAGAAGACCCCATGGAGTTGCCGAAGTAAAAGAAGATCGGATAATTGACGATATCTGTCTTTTCATCATAGATGGCTACATAAAATGCGTCGGCTGGGATCACCTGGTTGATCTCATTCCACAACATCTGAAGTGTGGTATCAAGGTCCTGTCCGGCGGCAAGCGAGTTGCCAAGTTTATATAGAAGCGACATTTCATTGGCGCGGACGCGGTAGCGCTTGTTACTGGCTGTTAATTCGGCGAGCAGTCGTTCGCGTTCTGTCTCGATCTGTTTGCGCTCGGTGATATTGTGCGAGATCATCTGGATATGAGTGGGGTTGCCTGTATCATCCCGTACCAGTGTGGCGTCTACTTCCACGGTTAGTTCCCTGCCATCCTTGGTGCGGACGCGTCTCTCGTAGATCGGGAGGTTGGTTCCAGCCAGCAGTTCGGCAAATTTATTCGCGCCGTCCATTTTCTCGTCGTTGTTCGGCATTTGGGTGATGGATGTACTGCGCATTTCATCCTCGGTAAACCCAAGGAGGTCTAGTCCCTTTTGATTGACCATGATGTATTTGCCGTCCAGCCCCACCAGCGAGACTGCGTCGTTGGAACGCTCGAAGAGGGCGCGAAAGCGTCGTTCGTTGGCGCGCAGTTCCCCGGTCCGTTCTGCGACGCGTTGCTCCAGGTTTGCGAAGATATTGGCGTTGGTGATCGCCAGTTCTGCAAAACTGGCAAGCAGTTGGAGCGTCTCAAAATCCTCCTGCGAGTAGGTTTTGCCGGAACGGCGCAGAAACACCAGCATCCCCGTCATCCTGCCTTCGGAATGGATGGGAATCGCGATGGAGTGTTCCACCTTGATCTGCTCGCGTATCCCGTCCGGATACATGGAGCGCGGATCGAGGTGAGAATTGTTGACCATGAGCGCCTGCCCTTTGCGCGCAGCCTCGCCGATGATGCCCTGCCCGAGAGGAATTTTCCAGTCGTGGAAAAACGGACCGCTGAACCATGGATGCCCGTGCGTTTCCATGGGGCACAAAACGCCGTCAGATTCATCGAGTTGATAGGGCGAGAAAATATCGTGCGGCACCAGTTCGTTCGCGGTGGTGCGGACGATCTCCAGAATTTCAGTAACATCCTCCACGTTGGCGAGCAGGTCCCGGCTGAAATCAAGCAGGCGCTGGCGCATATCGCCCACGTGTTTTTCTGTCTCTGCCTGTGTGCGGAAGGCTTCCGTCTTCTTACTTTCGGTGGCATCCCGCACAATACTCGCAAGCCTGAACCTCTCGCCAAGCGGGATGACAAACGTTGTCTGCTGTATCTGGCGGAGACTTCCATCCGGGCGCTGGATTTCGCCTTCGACAACCCTGTTGACCCAGGATGCCTGCCCGGTACGCGTCGCTTCCTCCACCCCGGCACGCATCATTTCCACCGCTTTGGGTTGCCTCTGTTCCTCAGGCATTCGACTCGCCTGAACCTCCCAAACCGGCTTCCCGATGACTTCACCCTGATCGAATTGGAACAGGTTTTCAGTGGCTGGGTTGACTTCGACGATCATGCCATTCTCATCGAGCAGGAACATGGCATCCATCGAGTGCGTGAAGAAACCATGGAACCTGGCTTCACTTTCCTGCAATGCGGTTTCCGCCTGCCTGCGTTTGTCAATATTGCGGCTGACACCCAAAAGTCCGACAGGGTTTCCGCCATCATTCCTAAGAAAACTGAAACGGGCTTCGTTCCACGATGTCGAACCGTCCTTGTGGATGTACTCGAGTTCGAGGGTACGTCCATATTCCGGTGGGCGTTTGTTGGCAAGCGCTATTTCTTCGGCAAAAACCGACATCGCAAATTCGAGAGATGCCGGTGTAAGAATATGGTCGAGCGGGAGCTGGACAATCTCTTCCGGTTTGTAGCCGAGAAATCGTTCGACCGATGGGCTGGTATAGGACATTTTTAAATTCAGGTCCATCGTCCAGATCAGGTCACTGACGTTATCGGCGATCAATTTGTATTGTGCTTGGCTTCGGATTAGTTCAACGGTGCGCGCCTCAACCATTGACTCCAGCCTGGAATTTAGATCAAGGAGCGCCGTCTCAGCCGCGATACGTTCCTTGATCTCGTTTTGCGCCCTTCCGAGCGCTCTCTCCACCTGGTCTATCGCAAGGCGGACAAGATGCGCGGCGAGAAAAAAGGTGACGGTGGTGTTGATCAGCGCGGCAACGTCCGTAATGGGGCGTTCCAGATTGACCAGCCAGCCTGCCCGTCCTGCCAGCAACAAAATGAACCCGGATAGTACGATGGTCAGTGCAGTTAAATATCCTGCCCGCCTGCCGATAAAAAGACCCGCCCCGATCACCACCAGCACAAGCATGGTGTATACCGTTCCCTGCACGCCTGCCCCATCCCAGGCAATGCTGAACAACCAAACCCCAAACAGGATCAGGGTGGCATAAGCGGCGATCAGGGTCTTATTGGCTCTCACCAGTTGTAAAAGAATCAGGCTTATTCCGAACCCGATCAATGCATTACGGGCGAATATGCCCCAAATCTCATCGCCTCTTACTAGATAGATCACTCCGGTCACAACAAATACACCCACCAAAAAAATGGACGCCTGCCGCAAAGCACTGAGAACATCCTGCGTGTGTAAAATCTCAGTCAGCCGAAATATTCTGTTTTTGTTGTTCGCCATGTGACCCTCCCGCGTGGAGTCTCTGGTAAAGGATTCCGAAAGTTCTGCTTTCGGTGTTTGGGATGCTGGTCCTGAAGAAGAACTTCAGGATTCCGAGCCGAATGAATGTAAGAGGTCTATTCCTTGTGCGGTATCGTAAAGCAAAACGTTGAGCCTTTGCCCAGTCCCTCTGATTCGACCCAAATTTTTCCGCCATGGGTTTCGATGATGCGCTTGATGAGTGCCAGCCCGATGCCGGTGCCTTCGCTGGTGGCATCCAGTTTGTCGAAGAGACCAAAGATGCGTTTATGATATTTTTTATCAATCCCTATGCCGTTATCTTTTACAAAGTAGACGATCTCATGCTCATCATTTCGGACACCGATCTCGATCAGCGGTGCAGGCTGATCGCCCATGTATTTAGCGGCGTTGTCGATCAGGTTTTCATAGATCTCTCGCAAGCGGATGCGGTCGCCAGATATAGTTGGAAGATCGGGTGCGATGCGAACTGTTACGTTGCGGGCTTGAATTCTGCCGTGCGCGGTTTCCAGCGCCTCGTGAGCCAATTGAACAAGGTTAACTTCCTCGGGGGGATTGGCGATGCGTCCGATGCGGGAGAGTTCGAGCAGGCCGGAAAGCGTGTCATGCATTTTGTCGGCGGCGGTTGCAATGCGCAGAAGGTCTTTTTCGGCTCTCTCGTATTTCCCGTCGTGAATATCCTTGGCGATACTCCCCAGAAAACCCTTGATCGTGACGATCGGGCTTTTTAATTCATGCGAGACTGTGTAATTGAATCGTTCAAGCTCAGCGTTCTTGGCTTCCAATTCTTTGATAAACGATTCACGTTCGGCTTCAGCCCGCTTCTGTATTCTGATATCGGTGAGGATAAGCGTCAAACTGGTGATGAGATCCCCATCTTTTACTGGCCCCAGACGGACAGAATCCCAGTAGGTTTCTCCTGTAAGGCCAATCGTCTGAAGTTCAATAGCTTGAGGCTGGCCAGTGGTGAATGCTTTTTCCATTACTTCCAAAACAGGGGCACTTGCATCTGCAGGGACAAATTCAAGGATGTTCCTGCCAATGTATATTTCGGGAGCGCGATTAATAAACAGGATTTCACCCTGACGATTGACCTCCAGAATAAAATCGGGAGAATTTTCTACCACTGCCCGCATGCGCGCCTCTGCCCGCATGCGTTCAGCCAATTCGGTTTGCAGAGACTCATATAATTGATTTTGTTTCAGCACAATGGCAAGCTGGTTGGCGACTTCGTGAGCAATGGCTTCCTCTTCAATCGTGAAGGGATGCCCAGCGGCGCGCCCAAAATTGAGTCCGCCGATCAGCTGTCCCTGAGAAAGAAGCGGGAGATAGAGCCAGGACCGGAAGCCATCCTGCGCCAGGGTTCTATCCAGTTCGTTGCAACGCGGGTCCGTCAGCACGTCATCCACCCGGCAGGCTTTATCCTGCAGAAGTTCGTCGATGATGTATTGCCCATATGCCTGGAGTGTGATGACGGATTGCCCAGCCGGATCAAAGGCATCATCGTAACTTGCCACAAGAAAGATCGCTTCATTCTTTTCAAAATCAAACAAGGTGATGCTGATGCGCTGACAGGGAATCAGTTGGCGGATGCGGGTTAATGCATCCCTGGCGATCTCGGCGGGCGATTGCGCGGAAAGCAGTGCCCGGTCTATGTTGTGCAGAAGTTCAAGCCGCGAAGCAGATTTGAGCAGTGCCGCCTCTGCCTGTTTACGTTCGGTGATATCCTGCTTGATGCCGATGGAAACAATATGTTCACTTTTTTCATCGAAACTTTTGACCGATGTATCGGCGATCCAGCGCAGTCGTCCATCACGGGTGCGGATGAGAAAGTCACATTCCCAGGGGATCGAATGATCCTCCTCGGTGATGCGATCGGCTTCTTCGTAGCTGAGATGCGCGAGATTGCCGGTTGGGATGTTCTGCAAAACCACGGTATTCCACAATCTGGGGATACTCATCATTTCAGCGGCAGTGTAGCCGGTCATGTCGAGAATGCCATCGCCGACGAAGGTTAATGTGTGGGTGGCGTGGTCAAGCACGTATGGCACGGCGCCTGCCGACATGATGGCTCTGCGGTAAATACTCTCCGAGCGTTGCAGAGCCACTTCGGATTGTTTTTGGATCGTTACATCGGTCATGATAACGGTCAAGCTGGTGACGAGCTCCCCTTGTTTTACCGGACCGATCCGAATCGAATCCCAGCTTGATTGTCCCTCTGGGGTGATGGTTTGCAGTTCAGTCGCTTGCGGTTGACCAGTGTCGAATGCTTTTGCGATGATCTCCAGGGCGGCAGTGATCTGATCGGGGGGCAGGATGTCGCGTACGTTTCTGCCTACGAATTGTGCTTGATACCGATTAATGAACAGGATCTCACCCTGACGATTGATCTCGAGAATAAAATCCGGTGAATTTTCCACCAACGCGCGCAGACGCGCCTCGCTGTTAACTAATTTTTCTTCGGTTTGTATACGTTCGGTCAATTCTTTTTGGAGGGCTTCATATAAACGGGTTTGTTGGACTGAGATCGCCAGTTGATTGGCAACATCTTGCGCAGTCGCCGCATCTTCAGCGGTGAAGTGCTCTCCGCTGCCGCGCCCCAGATTCAGTGCGCCGATCAACTGTCCCTGAAATAGAAGCGGAAGGTAAAGCCAGGCGTGAATGCCATCCTTTTTCGCCAGCCGAATATCCAGCTCATTGGCGCGCGGATCTGTCAGCACATCATTCAAGATGAAGGGTTTGTTTTGCCGAATTTCATCAATGACATACTCGCCGTATTCCTGGAGGGTGACGGGGGTATCCCATATCAAGCCGCCTTCATCCAGATCGGCGGCAAGGAAAAAAGCTTGCTGTGTAGAGAAATCAAACAGGGTGACGCTGGCGCGTGGAGACGGGATCAATTGACGAATGCGGGCGAGCGTTTTCTTGGTGATCTCCCGGGATGAACTGGCGGACAGTAAGGCGCGGTCAATCTCATGCAGAATCTCCAGGCGTTCGGCAAATTGCCTTTGCATGGTGACGTCGCGCATCATCCAGATCAAGCATGCTTTTCCATCCAGTTCGATAGGCGAAAAGGATGCGCTGGCGATGAATTGAGCACCATTCTTGTGGCGCAGGCGGAATTCGTATCCATTGATCTCACTATGTTCTTTCAACAACCTGTCCATCTCGAAACGGTCAGCGTCGTTGACGTACATATTGAGTTCGATAGATGTTCTGCCAATGCACTCGCCGGGTGCAAATCCCAACATACTGCTAAAGCTATTGTTGATCTCGATAATGCGTCCATTTTCCAACTCACTGATCGAGATCGCATCTGGGGATGTGTGAAAGATCTTGTAGAAGCGTTCCTGTGATCGGCGCAACTCTGCCTGGCGGATGTCTTCCAGCTTGATCTGTTCGATCATGACGATCAGGATTACAAGGGATGTTAGGATGAAGAATCCCAACGCCTCACCTATGTCGCGAAAGCTCAAGTGGGAGTAGAGAAATGGCATAGCCAATACAGCAGCTATATTGGCAGTGTAGATCAGGATGGCGGTACGTACCGAAAAGATCAGGCTGACCAGTAGGAGTGGCAGGGTCACCCAGACCAGCGCGGCGAAGACTTCGTAAGGTTCGATATTGGGCGATTTGGCAACAATAAGGTAGGAAGGAACTGTCAGTATAACAATCAGGATGATCGTTGCGATTTTATACCAGCGGGTACGAGCTAAAAAATATCCCCCAAGCAAAAACCATAAGGCGAGACGAGGTATGTTACCTGCCACCATTTGGTCAATCTTGATGGCAACTATACAGAACAGGAAAAATGCTGTCACTACCTTTGCGCGCCGTTCATCTTCGGCGTGGCGCATTTTTTCCAATGGTGCAGTCAAAAAACCCCAGAGCTTTTTTAATAAAATACCAACGAAATCTCGCAGTTTATACATGGATTCAGTAAGCCTCGATATTGTTGGAATTATAGCAAACAAGGAGAGTCGCGCAACTTGGCAAGTCTTTGATCTCTATTCTCTTAGCCTGCCATCCGGAATCGTAAAACAAAATGTTGAGCCTTTGCCCAGTCCCTCTGATTCGACCCAAATTTTTCCGCCGTGCGTTTCGATGATGCGTTTGATGAGTGCCAGCCCGATGCCTGTCCCTTCGATGGTGGGATTGAGCTTTTCGAACAGACCAAAAATTCTGTTGTGATACCTTGCTTCGATGCCCATGCCATTATCCTTCACAAAGAAAGCCTGTTCACCTGCCTGCTCACGGACCCCGATCTCGATCACAGGATCGGTTTGCTCGCCTATGTATTTGGCGGCGTTATCGATTAGATTCTCGAAGACTTCGCGCAGGCGGATGCGGTCGCCGTAGAGAGGTGGGAGTTCGGGCGCGATATTCACAACGACATTTCTTGAGCGGATTGAGGCATCCACGTTTTCAAGGGCGTCCTGGATCAATCGAACGGAATCAATTTCAACCGGCGGGTTGACGAGGCGTCCGATGCGCGAGAGTTCGAGCAGGTCTTTGAGCAGGGCGTCCATTTTTTCGGTCGCGCCCGCGATGCGTTGGAAGTCGTTTTGGATCTTGTCGGGGCGGTTGTCTTCCAGATCCCTGTTCAACATTCCAAGGAAGCCTTTGATCGTGACGAGCGGATTACGAAGATCATGCGAGACGGTATAGGTGAAACGTTCGAGTTCGGCAACCTGCTTTTGTAATTGCTCATTTAGTGCATTGACCTTTTCCTCTGCTTGTTTGCGTTGGGCGATCTCGACTTTCAAATCCTCTTCGCGCTGGAGCGAGGCTTGCAGGGCATTGCGCAAGGCGATCCCGAAGGAATTGACGAAGATTGCCACGAGACCATTGAGCAGGATGAAGTTTCCGGCAACGGCGATATAGTCCAATCGTAGTGTGAGGTCCATTTCGTTGAATACGAAAAACAGGACCACGCCGGCGCTGATCGTAAAGGTGATGAGCATTGCGGTCCGTCCCACAAGCAAACCAGCCAATAAAATTCCAATCGTGAAAAATGCCAGGCTTTCGGCTTTTGCCCGAAGGTTGCTTTCGAAAATGGATGCGGACACCAAAACCATGAAAATCGCAATGATGATGATCACCGTGATGCGAAAATATCCCCGTCGAAGCAGGAACACCGGGGTGGCAAAAGTCAGTAAGATCAGGATGCTTTGGATGACAATCTCAGATCGTGGAAAATCTGGCGGGACGAGAAACAGGTTCACGATCGTGGAAAGTGCAATAATGACGACCAACCCGATCAGGATGACCTGTAGGAGCGCCGCCATCTGGCGGTTGATCGGGTCTTCAATGGGGATGTTGTTGAGCCATGTGTGGAATTTGGATGTTTGTTTCATGGTTTTATTTTCCGTTGCGGATGGTGAAGTAAAACACGGAGCCCTTGCCCACGCCTTCTGATTCAACCCATATTTTTCCGCCATGCACTTCGATGATGCGCTTGACGAGCGCCAGCCCGATGCCGGTGCCTTCGACAGTCGGGTTTAATTTTTCGAACAGGTTGAAGATGCGCGCATGGTATTGCGGATCGATTCCCAACCCATTATCTTTGACAAAGATCACCGCTTCCTTCTCACCCTGAGACCTGCTCCCGATTTCGATCATGGGACTACGCTGATCGCCGGTGTACTTGGCGGCGTTTTCGATCAGGTTTTGAAATACTTCCCGTAAGCGGACTTTGTCGCCCGGTACGGTTGGCAGATCAGGTGCGATGGTGAGGGTGATGTTTTTGTCGCGGAGTAGGGCCTCCACGTTTTCAGCGGCGTCTTGGGCTAATTGGACGAGATCAATTTCCTCGGGCGGGTTGACGATGCGTCCAATGCGTGAAAGTTCGAGTAAGTCGGAGAGCAGGGCGTCCATTTTGTCCGTGGCGCTGGCGATGCGTCCCATATCTTTTTCAACGCGATCGTGATGCTGATCGGCAATGTCTTTAGCGAGCATGCCGAGAAAGCCTTTGATGGTCACCAACGGACTGCGCAGGTCGTGCGAGACGGTGTACGTGAAGCGCTCGAGTTCGGCGTTGTTGGCTTCAAGTTTTTTGATCAACAGTTCGCGTTCTGCTTCGATGCGCAGGCGTTCAGCCAGTTCATTTTGAAGGTTAGCGTACAAACGCGCATTCTCGATGGCGATGGCGGCTTGCAGTGCCACGCCCTCCAACAGTCTCAAGTTTGTTTCTGTATAAACATTGAGTGCATAGCTTTGCGCAGATATGACCCCTATGACCTTGCTTTTGTTCAGCAAAGGAACGTACATGAATGACGCTGAGACTTGAGAACGATCTCCGAGCAAAACCTGCGGATGTTTTTGGCTGTACTCCAATTCTTTTGCGGTCACCAGACGCAGGATCGATTTTCCAGTTTGGATAACGCGGCTAATGTTTGACCCTGGTTTTAATTCGGAATTTGGTTCATCCCAGCGTTTGCCGCCTTCGTAAAATAGAGGAAAAGAGATGCTTTGGGTCTCGGGGTCATACAGCGTTATGAATAAAGTGTCCAACGGGATCACTTGTAAGACCTGTTGGAGAATGATCTCAAGCACGCTCTCGAGATCGCGCAGTTCGGTGATCGCATGACCGATCTTATGCAGGATCTCCAACCGCTCAGCAGATTGCCGGACGGCGGTCTCGGCTTGGTTTTTTTGTTGAACAACCTGCTCAAGTTCAAGGGCATATTGATGTGATCTTTCGAGCGCATTTTGAAGCGTCCGCATGACCATGTACAGCAGGACGGTTGCCACAGCGATGACGGATAACAACATAAGAAATTTTGCGGGTAATTCCGTAAACATAAGCGGTTCAGGGATCAGATTGTTGCTCTCCATGTACCAGATCCCCATAATACTCAACACAGACAACACCCCAAAGACCACGGCGCCCCTTCTGCTGACCAGGAAACCTGCCAGAAGTATGGTGACGATAAAGGCGCCCAACGCAGGACTTTCGATGCCGTTCGAACCGATCACCTGGACCACGGTCGAAAACCATTGAAAGGAAACCAGCGACCACGCTACAAAACGGACATGTCCCTTCCGCAGCGCTACAAGAAGTGAAATGATGGAAAACGGCCCAATCACTGCCGAGATGTTGAAGAAAGTTTGATTGGTGACATGTACCCTGCCAAGCGCAACCAGAGAAAATGCAGCGACAATTGTCGCCAGGATGATCCATAAAACAACATTCAGTATGCGGGCAATGAGTGTCTTGTTCTCGTCGCCTTCTATGATGGGAGGAGAAAAAATATGTGTGATGGATTTGAGCAGGGTGGACATTGTTTGCTGTTTCCCAAAGTGGTGTTGGATGCAACCCAAAACAAAAGAGTCGGGTGAATTCTATCACCCGACTCCCTTGTAATTCAAAAGACTTCCGAAGTCTTGTTTTTACTTCTTCCCGAACTTCTTCATCAAAACATCTGTCAACGTCGGTTTACCGATTTCCTGCAATTCATAACGCACGCGTTGATAGGGTTTCTTGATCTTGATGACGCGTGTCAGGTCAATCGGAGTTCCAATCACCACCATATCCACATCGGACTTGTTGATGGTTTCCTCAAGGTCCTTCATCTGAGCTTCACCGTAGCCCATTGCGGGGAGGATCGGTCCGGTCTTCGGATACTTTGCATACGTCGCGGCGATGGATTTTACTGCGAACGGACGCGGGTCAACGATCTCTTTGGCGCCGAAGCGGCGTGCCGCCACGTAACCAGCGCCATACGCCATCTCGCCGTGCGTGAGGGTTGGTCCATCTTCTACGACCAGCACACGCTTGCCACGGATTGAATCAGGGTCGTCCACGAATAGCGGGGAGGCGGCTTCGATCTGCACCGCGCCCGGGTTCAATGTGCGGAGCGATTCACGCACCTTGATTACGCTCTCGGGATCAGCCGTATCAACCTTGTTGATGACGAAGACATCGGCAAGGCGCACATTGGTCTCGCCGGGGTGATACGAAACTTCGTGCCCTGGGCGGTGCGGGTCGGCGACCACGATCTGCAGGTCAGGCACGTAGAACGGGAAGTCGTTGTTGCCGCCATCCCACAGGATGATGTCGGCTTCGGTCTCCGCCTGGCGCAGGATCTTTTCATAGTCCACGCCTGCGTAGATGATCACGCCGTTGTCGATGTGCGGCTCATATTCCTCGCGCTCTTCGATGGTGGTCTGGTGCTCGTCGAGATCGTCATAATCCGCGAAGCGCTGGACTTCCTGCGCGACGAGATTGCCGTACGGCATCGGATGACGGATCGCCGCAACTTTGTATCCCATCTCTTGCAGGATGAGGGACACGCGCCTCGTGGTCTGACTTTTGCCTGATCCCGTCCGAACGGCGCAGACCGACACGACAGGTTTTGTCGACTTAACCTGCGTATACTTCGTGCCCATCAAACGGAAGTCCGCACCTGCCGCGTTAACGATGCTTGCCTTGTGCATCACATATTCGTGCGGCACATCGCTGTACGCAAAGACGACCTGTTGCACGCCATGCTGTTTGATGAGGTCGACCAGTTCATCCTCCGCACGGATGGGGATTCCGCTCGGGTACAGCGAACCAGCCAGTTCGGCGGGATAGAGGCGTCCTTCGATGTCCGGGATCTGAGTCGCAGTAAAAGCCACGACTTCATAATCCTTGTTTCCGCGGAAGAACGTGTTGAAGTTGTGGAAGTCGCGTCCCGCGGCGCCCATGATGAGAGTTTTGATCGGCATAGGGTTCTCCTATTAATAAAGTCACACTGAGGACAGTGTCCGAAGCGACCCGGCTTTGGTTTTGAGCCTCTCCGTTTTTACCCAGGTGACGTTTACACGTTTTATATGTCGTTGCGAGGAGTGCGGAGCATGACGAAGCAATCCACACTCGATTGAAGGATTGCTTCGCGGAGTTTATACTGAGCCTGTCGAAGTACTCGCAAAGACATGGGTGATTCTAAATAAAACAGGCTAAACGTAAAAGATAACGTTTAGCCTGTTTGCTACATGACCTCTGGCGCCTGAATGCCCAGCAAACTCAGGGCATTTGCCAATGTCTGTTTTGCCGCCATGACAAGTTGCAGACGGGCGTTGCGAATTTCCTCGTCTGCTTGAATCACGGGGCACTTGTCGTAAAAAGATGCGAAAGCTTTTGCAATATCGTAGGCGATGCTGGCAATGATGAGCGGCTTGTATTCGTCTGCGGCTCTTTGTACCTCGGTGGGGAAGCGCGAGATAAGTTCGATCAATTCGATTTCAGAAGGGTCAAGTTCGTATGAATATCCTGTGATGGGTTCATCCCATGTCTGGGTGTTTGCTTTGCGCAAAATCGAATTGCACCGCACATGTGCATACTGAATATAAGGCGCGGCTTGACCGTTGAAATCCAGTGCGGCTTGCCAGTCAAAGGTCACCACCTTGGCGTTCTCACGTGCCAGGATCGGATATTTCAACGCTCCCAGCCCGATCGCTTTTGCCACGGTTTTCAACTGTTCATCGGCAAGGTTCGGATTTTTCTTTTTTGTTTCTTCCGTTGCACGCTCGATTGCTTCACGGATGAGATTTTCCAGCAGAACGACTGTCCCTTCGCGGGAGGACATCACCACGTTGCCGGGCAGGGTCACGAGTTCATAGGCAACATGTTCACATTTATCTGCCTGCTCGTATCCTGCAATTTCCAAAGTTTTGAATACCTGGGTGAAATGCAGGGACTGTCTTACATCCACCACATAAATGGATCGTGCAAGGTCGGGATAGTCACGGAACTTGTGCAGGGCTAATGCCAGATCTTCTGTGGCGTATAACGCAGTCCCATCTGAGCGCAGGACAACAAGCACGCGATACTTTTCTTTTTTATTTCCAAGCAATTCGTCCAATTTCACAATGACTGGACCGTCTGGTCGCTCATCTATTGCGATGTTTCGTTTGACAAGATCCGCGACAATCTCTTTTCCGGGCTGTTCCTCTTCGCTGTTGAAGTAATACTTGTCGAATCTTATATCCAGCATATCGTACATCTGGTTGAAACCATCCAGAGACCATTGGCGCGTCTTTTCCCACAACGCCACAATTTCCGGATCGCGTTTATCCCAGCGTGCATACAAAGCGCGCACTTCACTTTCAAGTGACGGATCTTCTTCCAGTTTTTTTGTAGCATCTGCGTAAACCTGTCCCATCCAGTGCGTGATGTCTGTTTCGGGTTCTTCGCCATTATGAAAATTCAGATATGCCCACAGCCATCGGACCACATGCAAGCCCATGTCACCCGGATAATTCGAGCGGACGAGACCATACCCGGCAAACTCCACGATCCGTGCCAGAGAGTCGCCGAGGATGGCAGATCGCAGGTGCCCAACGTGAAACGCTTTGTGTGTGTTCGGTTGAGAAAACTCGACCATGACGCGTTCGTTTTTTGGTTTACCCCGCCCAAAGTCATTTTTTGAGGCGAGCACTTCCTCCACTGTTCGACGCGCGTAGTCGGATGTCTTGTAGTAGACATTGAGATAGCCCTTGACCGCTTCGGCGTGACTGACACCATCCACGCTTCCCAACCAAGCCTTGACCTGCTCCGCGATCTCCTGAGCCCTTTGCGGCACCGGGAGTTTCTTTCCTTTTCCGGCGCGTGCTTCGTCCGCCGCGGTCTGGAAAAAGGAAGTTGCCATGCCCCACTCGCCTGAGAAGGGGATGGCAGTCCATTTCAGTTCAGCCAGCGCAATATCATTTGCCGCGCAATAGGCTTTAATTTTTTCTTCGATGGTTTGTTGTATATCGTTGAACATGGTTTTTGGATTATATCATTCTGGTATTTTGCGGGATGGCATTCCACACCACAGGTTAAACAAAAGCGGGAGCCTTTCGACTCCCGCAATGTGCGCTTACGATCTTATTCTACCAGGACTACTTTGAAGCCTTTTTCGCTTTCGGTGCTTCAGCAGAGGCTTCGGCGGGCTTGAAGGAAGCGAGTTTCTTCATCAGGCGTCCCTTGCGGCGGGCGGCGTTGTTCTTGTGAATCACACCGCGCTCGGCGGCTTTGTCGAGGGCGCTGATCGCCTTCAAGACGGCTTCCTTTGTTTCAGGTGCGCCTTCTTCGAAAGCGGCGCGAGCCTGATTGACGGCAGTACGGGCAGAACCGCGGACAGTGCGATTGTTCAGGCGGCGCTTCTCGTTCTGACGGTTGCGTTTGATTTGTGACTTGATATTAGCCAAGGTCTTCCTCCAGATAAATTCTTGCCGTTACGACAGCGGACGGTATTTTACATGAGGGACTTCGATTTGTCCAGCAAAATTGCCTTTAAGTTAGCCACAGAGACCACGAAACTCTTTGAGCTTTTTTCTCAGGATCTGATATGAAAAAACAAAGGCAAACCACGGAGCCACTGAGACACGGAGAATATAAAACTCTGTGGCTCAGTGATTCAATCTTCATAGTTTGAGGTGAAACCCTTTCATGGATACTCTGTGGCAAAGAAACTTTTACGGTTTCGCCGAGACCACCACGAAGTACCCGCCAAGCAGGCTCGTATCGGAGGAGACGTAGGCAACGCCAAATACGGTGGTGTTCGGGTTGAACAGGTCTGCCTTACTGGCGGGGTCGTTATTCCACCAGTTGAACGCGGACTGTGCATTGCCGCCGTAGACGGGGCTTAGTGCGTAGAGATTCTCCACGACGAGCGTGGCAGTGAATCCCTGCGCCTGCAGGCGTGTCTGTGGTGTGGATCCATCCGAACCGGCGTGGCTCAGGGTGTTGGTGCAAAGCAGGTCGATTGCGTGCGCTTTTGCCGCGGCGTTCAGTTGGACGTTGTCGCTCAATGCGGCGAGTCCGTTGCTGATGCGGGCATTATTGATCAGGTTCTTTAGTTCGGTCACAAACCCGGAATTCTCCTGATATTCACACGAGGATGATGTTCCCGGCGGATTCCCACTGGAAACAGCGGCGGTCGCGGTGGGAGGAATCGGTGTTTGACCAGCCACGGTGGGCATGACAGGCGTGGACGTGGAAGGAAGCGTCGCAGTCGCCGTCACAAGATTGACGGGGATCTTCAATATCTGTCCCACTGCCAGCGCATTGGCATCCTCGATGCTGTTGACAGAAATGATATCTTCCGTCTTGCTGTTGAACTTTGCAGCAATGCCCGCGAGTGTGTCGCCCGGCAGGACGCGGTATTCGATCCTTGTACCGCGCGCCAGGTCAGCCGGGATTGGGGTGGTTGTTGGGAGGGTGCTTCCCGGTGCCGGGATCGAAATGGTCTGACCGACAAAAATCACACCGTTAAAATCGTTGACAATGGAAGGGTTGGCATTCAGGATCAACAGGACGCCGTCATCGCCGAGCTCGAATTTCTGTGCGATGGCATCAAGCGAGTCGTTTTCCTGGATGATGTAATCTATTGGACCGGAACGGGTCGGTGTCAGCGTGATGGTAGCGGTCTCTGTGATGGTTGATGTGGGTATGGGCGTGTTGGTGTTCGTGGGTGTGAATGTCAGTGTGGGTGTGGGTGTCTCGGTGGGGAACAATCCGGCGACCGGGTTCTGCCTCGAACTGAATAACCAGAACAGGATGACGGTAATGCCGATCACGACCAGCGCAATCGCTCCGTATACCAGCAAGGGACCTCTTTGCTGTCGCCGCTTGCGGTAGGAGTTGATGACATTCGAAGTGTTGGACGGGGTTCGATTCAACATGTTTGATTATTATCCTTTTCGATTGCAGGAGACACGCAAAAACAGGGTCCTCCCGCAGTGAAATGATTCTACCTGAAAATCAACGGATTTAACGCTGGGAATTAAAAAGAAGTTCCCGCAGTTTACCTGCGGGAACGAGCGGTTCATTTCATGTGCGCCTTTAGGTATTTGCCAGTGAACGAGTTTTTGACCTTCATCACCTGTTCGGGCGTGCCTTCCGCAATCAATTCACCGCCGCGGTCGCCGCCTTCAGGCCCAAGATCGACCAGCCAGTCCGCTACTTTGATAATGTCGAGATTATGCTCAATGATGAGGACAGAGTTACCCGCATCCACAAGCCTCTGCAGGACCTCGATCAATTTGTGCACATCCGCGGCATGCAAACCTACAGACGGCTCATCCAGCACATACAGCGTCCGCCCGGTGGCGCGGCGCGAGAGTTCCTTCGATAACTTCACGCGCTGTGCCTCGCCGCCGGATAATGTTGTGGCAGGCTGGCCGACGCGCACATAGCCAAGTCCCACTTCCTGCAACAACTTCAACTTGCTGAGCATCGGCGGATAATTCTTGAACTCTTCGAGCGCGTGGTCGACGGTCATATCCAGCACGTCGGCAATTGAATATTTGTCGCGGAACATCACCTGCAAGGTCTCGCGGTTAAAGCGTTTGCCGTGACAGATGTCGCACGGCACATACACATCCGGCAGGAACTGCATCTCGATCCGCAGTTCACCCTGTCCCTGGCAGGCTTCGCACCGTCCGCCGTGAACGTTGAACGAGAAACGCCCGGGCTTATATCCGCGAATTTTGCTTTCCGGCAATTCAGCGTAAAGTTTTCTTATCTCATCGAACAGCCCTGTATATGTTCCCGGGTTCGAGCGCGGCGTGCGTCCGATAGGGGATTGGTCGATGTTGATGATCTTGTCGAGATGCTCGATGCCCTCGATCTTTTCATGTTCCCCGGCAGACATCCGCGCGCCCATCAATTTTGCGGCGAGCGCGTTATACAGGATGTCGCTCATCAATGTGGATTTGCCCGAACCGGATACGCCGGTGATGCACACCAACTTTCCAAGCGGGATATTGACATCGATATTCTTCAGGTTGTTGGCGGATGCTCCCACGATCCTGAGATTTTTCCCATTCCCATCCCGCCTCTCTTTCGGGACCGGGACCTGCTTTCGCCCCGATAAATATTGTCCTGTCAACGACTTTGGGTGCGCCAGGATCTGCTTCGGAGTCCCCTCCGCGATGACCTGACCGCCATGCTCGCCCGCGGCGGGACCGAGATCGATGACCCAGTCCGCTTCACGGATGGTCTCGTCGTCATGCTCGACGACCAGTACAGTGTTGCCCAGATCGCGCAAGCCTTTGAGCGTTTCCAACAGGCGCATATTATCGCGCGGATGCAGACCGATGGACGGTTCGTCCAGCACGTACAGCACACCGACCAGCCGCGACCCGACCTGCGTTGCCAGCCGGATGCGCTGTGCCTCTCCGCCGGAGAGCGATACCGCAGACCGGTTCAAGGTCAAATAATCCAAACCCACGTTCACGAGGAAATTGAGCCGTTCGTGGATCTCCTTCAACACGCGCTCGGCGATCTTCTTTTGCTTGGATGTGAGCGGGGAGTTTTTGTTCGATAGTTTCCTGATCCACTCCAGCGTTTGGAGCACATGCCATGAGTTCGCTTCGACGATGTTCACATCGTCCACGGTCACCGCCAGCGCGGCGGGATTCAATCTCCGGCCTCCACAGGATGGGCATGGGCGGTCGGACATGTATTCGCTGATCTTCTCGCGGATGTATTCCGAGTTGGTCTCGCGGTAGCGGCGTTCCAAATTGGTGATCACGCCCTCGAAAGCGCGTGAAAACTTGTACTCATTCCCGTTGGAATTTTGATAGACCATCTGGATCTGTTTGTCGCCCGTACCGTACAGGACGATATCCAATTGTTCCTTGGTCAGATCTTTTACAGGTTTATCCAGGTCAATTTTGTACGCCTTCGATGTGTTGATCAGACTCTGCCAATAATAACCGCCCTCCACTTTGGGTCCGCTCCACTCCATGCTGGCGATCGCTCCCTCGTTGAGAGACAGGTCGCGGTCCGGGATGATGCGGTCGGGGTCTATTTCCAGTTTGGAGCCCAGTCCCTGACAGTCCGGGCAGGCGCCCTGCGGCGTGTTGAAGGAAAAGGTGCGCGGCTCCACTTCATTGATGCTGACGCCGTGCTCGGGGCAGGCGAGATGCTCGGAGAAGTGAATGTCTTCTTTTTTGTCCACAAGGTTGACGGAGATGTAACCTTCACCGAACTTGAGTGCGGTCTCGACCGAGTCGGTCAGGCGGGTGCGGGCGGCTTTCTTTTCCTCCTTGTCATCATGCTGTGAGATGATGAGACGGTCCACGACCGCTTCGATGGTATGTTGCTTGTATCGGTCGAGTTCGATCTCCTCGTCGAGGGTCGAGACGGTTCCATCCACGCGGGTGCGGGTGAAGCCCGCCTTGCGGATCTCTTCGAAGACGGCTTGATACGTCCCTTTGCGGGCGCGCACCAGCGGGGAGAGGATGAGCACGCGCGTGCCATCGGGGAGTTTCTCGATCTTGTCCACGATCTCTTCGGCAGATTGTTTGACCACTTCGCGCCCGCAGACCGGGCAGTGCGGGATGCCCGCGCGCGCGAATAACAGACGCATGTAATCGTAGATCTCGGTTACGGTGCCGACCGTTGAGCGCGGGTTGTGACTGGTGGACTTCTGGTCGATGGATACGGCGGGGGAAAGCCCGTCGATGTAGTCCACGTCGGGCTTGTCCATCTGCCCGATGAACTGGCGCGCGTACGCCGAAAGCGACTCCACGTAACGGCGCTGACCTTCGGCGAAGATCGTATCGAATGCCAGCGACGACTTGCCCGAACCCGACAGCCCGGTGATGACCACGAACTTGTCGCGGGGAATCTCGACGGTGATGTTCTTAAGGTTGTGGACGCGCGCGCCCACTACGCGGATGGTATTGGATGACATGGTTCTCCTTGGGAGAAATTAATTATAGCACATTTGTTTCAAGAATGATTTGTGTGGTCATTTTGCGAAGACAGCAATCTTTTATTATACCAATCCCAAATTCGGACAAAATTCAACGGAATTAAAACGTCCCATGTTATACTCACTGCAACTTCTAAAACCCGTCGGGGTTATTTATTTTGACCCTGCCGGTAGGATGGTTGAGTGCCGGAGATTGAGTTCAACGAAGATGAAGTCCTGACGCGCGCTTCGCAGGGTGACCGTGAAGCATTTGGTCTGCTCTATGAGCGTTACATCGACCGCATCTTCAATTATGTCTACTACCGAACAGGGAACCTCCACGACGCGGAGGATCTCACCGCTCGCGTCTTTCAGCGGGCGATGAACCATATTAAGAATTACACAGACCGCGGCGTCCCATTCTCTGCCTGGTTGTACCGCATTGCTCATAATCTGGTAGCCAACTGGCATCGCGACCGAAGCCGCAAGCAGGAGATACCGATCAACGATGTGCCGGTGCTTCCCTCCAAAGGGGATCACCCGGAGCGGAACCTCGTCCGCTCGCAGGAGGAGGAGGCGCTTCTCAAGCTCATCCGCCGCCTGCCCGGCGAACGGCAGAATCTCCTCATTCTCAAGTTCGTCGAGAACATGTCGAATGCGGAGATCGGAGCGATCATGGGACGCAGTGAAGGTGCGGTGAAGAGTCTCTATCACCGGACATTGCTTTCGCTCCGCGACCAGTTGGGCGATCAACAGATCAATTTAGAAGGAGAATGAACATGTTGCGAATTGTGACCGATGGGGCAGTAGACCTTCCCACAGAGTGGTACCAGCAATACGATATTCAACGCATCCCGATTAACGTGCATTTTGGCGAGGAAAAAACCTTCATCCAGGATGAAGAACTTTCCATGGATGAGTTTTATAAACTGGTGAACAGTAAAACCCTGCCGCACCCCAAGACCTCCCAGCCGTCGCCGCATCAGTTCGTGGAATTCTACAAAAAGATCGCACAACCCGGAGACACGATCCTCTCCATCCACATCACCAGCAAACTTTCCGGCACCTACGCCTCTTCTGTAGTTGCCGCCGGGGAAGTAAAAGGTACTTACAATGTGGTCCCGGTGGACACGTTGTGCGGCTCGATGGGAACGGGCTTCATGTGCCGCACCGCCCGCCAGATGGAACGTGCCGGCAAGAGCGTGGACGAAATTGTCCGTCATCTTGAATCCATTCGCAGTAAAGTGCAGATCATACTCACCCTCGATACATTGGAGTTTGCCCGTCGAAGCGGACGTGTCGGCACTCTCTCCGCCGCGCTGGCATCCGTTTTGAACGTGAAACCGATCGCGTTACTCAAGGATGGTGTTGTCGAAATGGTGGATAAGGTGCGCACCCGTAAAGTGGCGTTCGAGAAGGTGCTGGAAATGGCAAAGAATGCCTATGGCGATCAGCCTGTGTATATCGCTGTAGTTCACGCCCGCGACCTGGTTTCAGGGCAGGCTCTGCTGGAAGAAGCAAAAAGACGTTTCAATGTGAAGGATACTGTTCTGACCGATCTTTCGATTTCCCTCGCCATCAATTTTGGTCCCGGCACGGTTGGGCTTGTGTTGTATCCTGTTGAATAGAATTGTGAGAAAGAATGGCTCGAAGCAAGATGGATACCATACCGGATGACATCATCCTGAACCTCGAAGAGCGTCTCGCTGGAACCTTGAAGCCGATTCAGCCTTCGAGCGACATTGTGCACCGCTTGCGTGAGCGGATCCGTTTTCCTCACCCGCGCGAGATCGCATCCCAACTCCGCAGTGAGTGGAAGAAGATGTTCCTCATTTTCGGCGGTGTGATGTCTGGTTTCTTGGTGCTCATCACGGTGGCGCGCGCGTTCTTTTATCTGACAGGACGCCGGCACGGATGATCTGTTGTTGATAACGAAAGCCCCTGAAGTTCTTTTTTGACTTCAGGGGCTGTTTTATTTCAGCAACTCGTCGCACAAGGTTTTCGCTTCCGCGACCAGGTCTGCATCGACCGGGAGCTTGAACTCCTCGGTGACGCGCAAGGTCAAATGGTCAGCGATCAACTTCAAGTCCGGGGAAAGAAGCGGGTCGTCTTTGAGCAGGTTCAGCAGATCGACGGCGCTGTGGCCCGGAGGGCGAATCCCGCGCCGAATCAGATATTCCCGGATTGCAATGCCTGCCGCCCGCCTTGCACAGACGCGCGCCTGTCCCTCGTTGCCCTTTGCCCGCGCCTGTTCCGCTGTTTGGAATTCTTTTTGAATTTGTTCCCGCCAGCCGGTCATGGGAGGCTAATCCACGAAGCGGTATTTGAGCAGTGCCCAGACCGCTTCAAAGGCGTCCTTGAGTTTGATCTTTTTTCCCTCGGAATAATCGCGCGGATTGAACGAGATCGCCACTTCAAAAATACGGTAGTTGCGTTTGAGCACCTTGGCGGTGAACTCAGGTTCGAAGTTGAAGCGTTTTGCCTTGATGGTCATGCCCTCGATCACCTTGCGGCGGAAGACCTTGTAGCCGGTTTCCATGTCAGTCAGGATGGTGTTGTAGAGGATGTTGGTCATGAAGGTCAGCAGGCGGTTGGCGACCATGTGCCAGAACATGGTGACGCGGTGGGAGCCGCCCAGGAAGCGCGAGCCATAGACCACATCTGCCAGCCCTTCTTCAAGCGGCTTGAGCAGGAGCGGATAATCACGAGGGTCGTATTCCAGATCGGCATCCTGGATGAGCAGGATATCGCCCGTGGCGGCTTTCATGCCGGTGATAACCGCCGCACCCTTGCCCTGATTCTTTTCATGCAGGATCACGCGGACCTTTTTCTTTCCGTCCATGTCTTTCAAGGCTTCGCGGGTCCCGTCTTTCGAGCCGTCGTCCACGATGATGATCTCGGATGCAAGTTTTGTGGCTTGCACGCGTTTGATGATCTCGTGGATGTTGTTTACTTCATTATATACAGGAATGATCACAGATAGGTTCATAGTGCCCAGATTAGCAGTATAATTTGGAAACCATGTTGAGTTTGCTTGCACTCATTCCGCATCGTTGGGAGGCATTATGACCAATCCCCTTGGAAGACCAGCTGTTGGCACGGCGTTATTCTCGCCGCCACCCATTAACACCGTGGACGATACGGGTCTCTCTGCGCTTTGGTTGCAGGACCTGGCGTTGAAAATCCTTTATTCCCAGGGATACATGAGCGGACTCAAGATCGCGGAATTGATCGCACTTCCGTTCGCAGGTGTGACCGACGGTATTCTGGAAGCCCTCAAGCGCGAGAAGATGATCGAGGTGAAATCTTCGCAGGGCGGGCTGGGTGAGGGAGCGTACACCTACGGTATCACGGGAGTAGGCATCACCCGCGCGCGGGAAGCGCTGGAACGCAGTCAATATGCCGGACCCGCGCCGGTACCGTTCGAGGTCTACAACGAGGCGATGCGCCGCCAGAAGACCGGGCGCATGACCGTCACCACACGGACGATGCGTCAGATCCTTTCGCAGTTGGTGCTCTCCGAATCCACGTTCCAGCGGCTGGGACCGGCGTTGAATTCAGGCACATCCATTTTCATGTATGGTCCTCCCGGAAACGGCAAGACCAGTGTGGCGCGCGCGTTCGGCAATCTGGTGCTGAGCCAGGCCATGTACATTCCCTATGCCTTGTATCTCGATGGGCAGGTGATCAAGGTGTACGACCAGGTCAGCCACAAACTTGCCGCAGATAGCGATACGCCGACCGGTTCGGGCGGCACGGGGAATCTGCGGACGAGCCAGCGGCGCGATCCGCGCTGGATCAAGGTGCGGCGTCCGTTCATTGTGGTGGGCGGCGAGTTGACGCTTGAAGGGCTCGACCTGGTCTACGATGAAGTGCATAAATTCTATGAGGCGCCCTTCCAGGTGAAAGCCAACGGCGGCATCCTGCTGATTGACGACTTTGGACGGCAACAGGTGCGTCCGCGCGACCTGCTCAACCGCTGGATCGTTCCCCTTGAGAACCGCGTGGACTTTCTGACGCTTCATAACGGACGCAAAGTTGAGGTCCCTTTCGACGTTTTGATCGTGTTCTCGACCAATCTCCCGCCAAAAGACCTCGTGGACGAAGCCTTCCTGCGCCGTTTGCGGCACAAGATTGAGATCGGCGATCCCTCTTATGAGGAGTATCGCGAAATATTCAAGCGTGTCGCACAGGATAAAAAGGTGGAATACAGTGACCAGGGGCTGGCTTACTTGTTGCAGGAATGGTATATCAAGCGCAACCGCAAATTGCGTGCATCACATCCGCGCGACCTGTGCGACCAAATCCTCGATATTTCCTCCTACCTTGCCGTACCGCCGACCATGTCCCGCGATATGCTTGATCGTGCGGCGCTGGCGTATTTTGTAGATATTTAATCACCCATGTCGTTGCGAGGTGGGCGTTCTTCCCGACGAAGCAATCCCTCGCGTTGTTAGGGTATTGCTTTCGCGGCGCTGAAGCGCCGCTCGCAATGACGATTTGTTTACCATGTTTGAATCCCACCCTCACCCCTTCATTTTTGCCCACCGCGGCGCATCGGCTCATGCGCCGGAGAACACGCTGGCGGCATTCGAACTTGCCGTCGAACAGAATGCCGATGGCATCGAACTCGATGTCAAACTGTCTGCGGATGGACAGGTTGTTGTCATCCACGATGCAACGGTTGACCGCACGACGGGCGCGCGCGGGCGCGTGAAGGACATGTCGCTTACGGACCTGCGTTCGCTGGATGCAGGCAGTTTCTTCGCGCCAACGTTCAAGGCGGAGAAGATCCCGACCCTTGAGCAAGTGTTCGAAGCGGTGGGGAAACGCACCTTTATCAACGTGGAGTTGACAAACTACACCACGCCGCGCGACCATCTTGTGGAATCCGTCTGCATGTTGGTGAAGAGGTTCAACCTGCAGAAGCGTGTGATCTTTTCATCCTTCTATCCGCCCAATCTTTCGAAGGCAATGAGTTATCTGCCCGAAGTGCCGCGCGGTCTGCTGGCACATGCCGGCATCCTTGGTGCGTGGGCGCGCTCTTTTGGTTTTGCTTTTGGAAAGTATCAGGCACTGCATCCCAAATTGAAGGATGTCACCCCTGAACAGGTCCAGCGTGTGCATCGCCTGAAAAGACGCATCCATATCTGGACGGTGAACAACCCCGATGATATGCACCGTCTGTTCGGCTGGGGTGTGGATGCCATCATCACGGACGATCCGCGGTTGGCGGCGCAGGTGCGCGGGGAAACAAAATGAAGCTGGCGGTCGGTCCATTGAACGGCGACCAGTTTTCGGCTTGGAAAAGAAGCGTGGTCATGTCTGCACGGCGGTCCTTCCATTGGGTCATCCTGTTGATGTTGACCGTGTCTCTTTTCGTCCCGGCGCGTTCGACCGCATACGCCCAAACGTCCACGCCGTTGTCCAAGGCGCAGGCGGTTCTCGATGAGATGTCTCCTGAAGAGCGGGTGGGGCAGTTGTTTCTGGTCACCTTCCGCGGGACGGATACCAGCCCTCAATCGCAGGTGTATGACTTGATCGTGAATTACCATGTAGGCGGTGTGGTCCTGCAGGCTGGGAACGATAATTTCGTTGCCGCGCCGGATACTGTGAACAGCGCGCATCGATTGATCAACGCACTGCAAACCGTCGAGTGGGAAAATTTCACCTCGGGTCAGCCCGCCAGCACGTACGTGCCATTGTTCATCGGTATTTCGCAGGAAGGAGACGGTGTGCCGCATGATCAGATCCTGAGCGGTCTTACCCCCCTGCCCGATGCGATGGCGGTCGGCGCGACATGGAAAACGGATATTGCGCGGCAGGTCGGGTCTGTGCTGGGGAGTGAATTGAGCGCACTTGGATTTAACCTGTATCTGGGACCGTCGCTGGATGTGCTCGAGACACCGAACCCTGCGGCGGTCAGCGACCTGGGTACGCGCGTGTTTGGCGGTGACCCGTTCTGGGTGGGTGAGATGGGACGCGCGTATGTTGCCGGTCTGCATGAGGGGAGCAACAACCGCATGTTGGTGGTCGCAAAACACTTCCCCGGGCGCGGCAGTTCAGATCGCCTGCCGGAGGAAGAGGTGGCCACGGTCCGCAAGTCGCTCGTGCAGTTGAAACAGATCGAACTCTCGCCCTTCTTTGCGGTGACCAATTCTGCCGAGCCGGTCGATCTGGTGGATGGTCTACTGGTGTCGCACATCCGCTATCAGGGCTTTCAGGGGAATATCCGCGCGACGACGCGCCCGGTCAGTTTCGATGCCTCCGCGCTCTCGGCGATCATTGCATTGCCGGAATTTACTACCTGGCGGGCGAACGGTGGGCTGGTGGTGAGCGACTCGCTGGGGAACCAGGCAGTGCGCGATTTTTATACCCAGGGCGGTGAAAATTTTTCGCCGCGTAACGTGGCGCGCGATGCCTTTATCGCGGGGAACGACCTGTTGTATCTGGGCAACATTCCCCCCGGCGATGCGGGCGGCGACACCTATTCTGCCACGGTGCAGATACTCGATTTCTTTTCGCAGGAATATCGTAACGACAGTGTGTTTGCGCAACTGGTCGATGCGGCTGTGTTGAGGATACTCATGCAAAAGTTCCGCATGTATGATCTCCTCCTGTCTTCGGATGTGTTGACCCCCGAAAGTGGACTTGCGCAGATCGGTTCATCCCAGCAGGTTTCGGTGGATGTGGCGCGCAATGCCGTTACTCTCATTAGTCCCGACCCCCAGGAATTGGGTACGCTGTTGCCGGCGCCGCCCAATCAAAGCGATTGGATCGTCTTCCTGACGGATACTTCGACCTATCAACAATGCAGTACCTGCCTCTCGCAGGATGTTTTCGCTGCCGACGCGCTTGAAAAAGAAACCGCGCGGTTGTATGGTCCCTCTGGGAGCGGACAGGTTTCTGCCAGCCGGTTGAGATCCTTTCCTTTTGCCGAACTTCAACTCATGCTGAACGGCGCGAGCCAGACGACGATCGAGGACTCGCTGGGACGCGCGAGCTGGATCGTGATCTCGTTGGCGGATGTGAGCAATGGACAAATTTCCCTGCTCCGCCGCTTCTTCTCCGAACGCCCGAACCTGATCCGGAACAGGAACGTTATCCTGTTCTCGTTCACGGCTCCGTACTACCTCGATGCCACGGATATTTCCAAACTGACGGCGTATTACGCGTTGTATAGCAAACAGCCTGCCTTCGTGGATGTCGCCGCGCGCCTGCTCTTCCAGCAGGTTCCCCTGCAGGGAGCCTCGCCGGTCTCCATCCCTGCGGTGGGGTATGACCTGATCACAATGACATCGCCCGATCCCGCGCAGGTGATCCCATTGGCGGTGGACGATACGGCCATTGTTGCGACTCCCACCTCCACTGGTAATGCGGCGGAGACCGCGACGCCGACGGAAGTGCCGGTATATCGCCTTGGCGATACGATTGGAGTGCGCGCCGGACCCATCCTTGACCATAACGGGCATCTCGTCCCGGATGGGACGGTGGTCCGTTTCATCATGTCCACGCGGGACGAAGGCGGCGGCATTCTGCAACAGGTGGATGCAACCACCACCGCCGGCATTTCCCGCGCATCCTTTCTGTTCGACAAACCTGGGAAGGTGGAGATCTCGGTCGTCAGTGAACCGGCTGTGATCTCGGGGATATTACAGTTTGATTTTGTCTCGTCCGGTGAAAGCGCTGTGGTGGTGACGGTGATGGTACCCCAGGCGACAGACACACCCGCGCCCATCCTTCCGACTGCAACGCCGGTCATCGAAAGCGATCTGGTCACACCGGAGGGATATCCGCGCGTTGGCGTTTGGTTATTGGTCCTGCTGGCGCTCTTTGGCGGGGGAGTGCTGTCTTATTGGGCGATGAGCCGGATCGTGTCCACGCGCTGGGGGTTGCGCTGGGCGTTGTGCATCTTCCTTGGCGGGTTGCTGGCGTACAACTATCTCGCGCTGGGATTCCCCGGCGCGGCGGACTGGATCGCGGAGGAGTCGGGAGCGTTCCGGGTCTTGATGTTGACGATTGCGGGGGAAGCGCTTGGCGGGTTTATCGCGTGGATCTGGATGCAGTGGTTCAGCGGACCAGGGTCGCGAGAAGGCTGAGCAGTAACAACACCGCCGCGCTCCATGTGAGCATGGCTTCGGGGGAATGGGATAGATAGTCCCAGACGGACGCTTGAGGATGAATTCGCCGGGTGTGGATGGGCAGGGTGGGCGTTTCGCGGTGACCCAGCAGAGCCTGCCTGAATTCGTCTATGGTGTGGGGGCGTTCATCCGGGTGCAGGGACATTGCCCACAGCACGGCTCTTTCGGTTCGCATTGAAATGGCAGGGTTGATCTGTTTTAATGGGACCAGGCTTTCGGGTTGAAGGAAGCGTTTGCGCGCATCCAGCGGGGATTCGTTCGTGAGCAGGTGATAGAGCGTCGCGCCGAAGGCGTAGATATCCGAGCGGATGTCGGTATGCGAGTCGCTTCCGCCGTATTGTTCGAGCGGCGTGTAGAGCGCGGTGCCTTGTCCCTGGATGATGGTGATGGTCACCTCTTCGGGCGCAAGGATCTTGACGAGACCGAAGTCCACCAGTTTGATGATGCCGTGCGGCATGAGTTTCAGGTTGCTGGGTTTGATGTCGCGGTGGACGATGGGCGGTTCCTGGCTGTGCAAAAAGGAGAGGGCGCTGGCGATCTGGTCTGCCCACGAAAGGACATCCAATTCCTTGAGGAAGATCTTGTTGCGGCGTGCCTCCATCAACACGGCGCGCAGGTCGTCGCCGGGGATGTAGTCCATCACAAGATAATCGCGCGGACCGTTCGAGAAGAAATCGGAAACCTTCGGAAGGTTGGGATGGTCGAGACGCGCGAGCACAGTCGCCTCACGCAAAAATTGATCGCGGGCTTCGTCTCGAATCTTTTCCGGGAGGGCGCGTTCATATTCCACTTCCTTCAACGCGCACAGGCGTCCTTTGAGGCGGGTGTCCTCGGCAAGGTAAATGGAACCCATGCCGCCCTGTCCGATCCGTTCGCGGATCTTGTAGCGGCCGCGCAATGTCTCCCCGTTCTTGAGGGATGGGAGCATTATTTCCTTTTCTTCTTTGAGTGGAACGCTTCGTGGAGGACTTTCGGCGTGGTTCTGCACGAAACGCTTGTTTATGCTATATAATTATAATATACTCCACTCCGCTAAAAATTCAATCTACTGACATGAGACTTTCATGAAAAAGACCCAGGAAGAATACCCACTGCTTGTCGCCCAGGAAGGACCCTTGAAGGGTCAGCGCTGGCAGTTGAGTCAAGCCATTGTTCTTGGACGTGAGTCTTCGTGCGATGTGGTCATTGTGGACCGTCAGATCTCGCGCTATCATGCGCGCATCACGCCAACTCCCGAAGGTGTGATCCTCGAAGACATGGGGAGCAAGAACGGGACGCATCACAACGGGAACCTGCTATCTTCCCCCGTTGTATTGCAGGATGGCGATCTCGTGTCGGTGGCGCTGGCTCAGCAATTCCTTTTCCTTACCTCCGATGCCACGATGCCATTGCTGGACGGCGGCAAGCCCGGACGTTTGATGATGGACTCGAAATCGCGCAGGGTCTGGGTGAACCAATTGCAACTTGTCCCGCCGCTTTCGGCGCAACAGTTCAAGATGCTGTGGCTCCTCTATGAAAGCCAGGGACAGGTGGTCAGCCGGCCCGATCTGGTTGTGGCTGTGTGGGGCGACGACCAGGCGGCGGGAGTCTCCGACCAGGCGCTGGACGCGTTGATCCGCCGCCTGCGTGACCGCCTTGCCGCATTGGACCCGACACACCAATACATTAGTACGGTGCGTGGACATGGGGTGCGGCTGGATAACCCCACCTCATAACGCGCTGTTGTTTTCGACCTTTTCGCCTCCCGCCCAGCCGCGGGAGGTTTTTGTTACCCGTAACTTTTTCCTGCCTCGAACGACTACTCCAATGTAACCAGATCAAAATCAATTTTGGAGGTAGAAAATGAAAGGCACAAATCGAATCAAATTGGTATCCGTCTTCCTCGCTGTGGCATATCTTTTGAGCGCTTGCTCGGGGACTGCCCCTCAATCGGGAAGTCCCGTTGGCGGCGGCAAACCGCTGGCAAACGATGTTGCGTTCACCGGCACCGTGGAATCGGTCAATGCGGGTGAGATAACCGTCAGCGGGCAGGTTGTGGCGATCGATGCGGCATCCATTGTCGACCCGAACATCCAAATCGGTGATATCGTCAAAGTCGAAGCCCAGGTCACTTCCGATGGCGCCGTGATCGCCCTGAGGGTTGAATCCTTCGGCGCGGATGATGCCAACACGAATTCAGATGACGGCAATGTCAACGACACCAACGCCAATGACGGCAACTCGAACGCGAACACAAACGATGACAACTCCAACACCGGAGCCGACAATTCCAATGGAAACGACAACGGCACCGGCGGGACCGAGCAGGAAGTCACCGGCATGGTGTCAGCCATCTCAGCCGCTTCCGTGACCGTGGACGGTGTGGAATACAAGTTCGACGCATCCACTGAGATCAAGGACCCGATCTTTGCCGGGGACACCGTGAAACTCCATGTGATGGTCGGTGCTGACGGCTCACTCACCGTCCGCGAGATCGAGAAAGTATCCGGCACGGACATCGGCGACGATAATTCCAACGATGATGACAGCAACGATGACAACGGCAATGACGATAACTCGAACGACGATGACAGCAACGACGACAATTCCAACGATGACGACTCGAACGATGACAACTCGAACAGCGGTTCCAACAGCAACGGCGGATAACCGCGCCACAGCCTGACAAGTCAATTGGATCATCTGGAGAGGCGGACCCTCTCCAGATGATCCGTTTCTCCAAACGGACCGACACCATGCAAAAGCGACTCTCCCATATTTTGCCCCCGCTCACACTCCTCCTCTTGTTCATGCTTGGCATGGCGCTCATCCAGTTTGTCACCCCCGATATGCCCGATAACGACGGCTTCTATCACATCAAACTGGCGTGGCTGATGCGCACCGAAGGCTTGAAGCCGGACTTTCCCTGGCTCCCGCTCAGTATCCTGAACCCGCGCGAGTTCTACGACCATCATTTTCTCTTCCATGTAGCTTTGATCCCCTTTACTTTCGGGGACTTGCGCGTCGGAGCCAAATGGTCGGCGGTGATCTTCTCGAGCCTTGCGTTTCTCGCGATCTGGTTCCTCTTCCACCGGCAGAAGGTCCCGTTTGCGTGGCTGTGGGCGCTGGCTCTGCTTGGCATCTCAGACGCCTTTCTTTATCGCATGAGCATCGCCCGCGCGCAGTCGCTTTCGCTGGCGTTCCTTGCCATCGGATTGGCGTGGCTTCTGGAAGGCAAATACAAACATCTTGCCGTCCTGTCCTTTGTGTATGTCTGGTTCTACGATGCCTTTCCCCTCATGCTGGCGCTGGCGATGCTTCACCTGCTGGCGGTGGCATTGATCGAACGGCGGCTGGAATACAAATCCCTGCTCTTCGTGGCGGGTGGACTTGTTCTCGGCATGATCATCAACCCGTACTTCCCGGAGAACATCCTTTTTTCGTACCGGCACATGCTCCCCAAACTGGCAGACGCCACCTCCGTGAGCGTTGGCAACGAATGGTTCCCGTACGATACCAAACAGATCCTCGATAACTCCCTGCCATCGCTCATCGCTTTTGCAAGCGGCATTTTTGCGCTCGGACTCTCTCCTCGTAAGATGGATGTGCGCACCGCCTTTGCTTTGCTCCTTTCCCTGCTTTTTGGATTGATGCTCTTCCAGGCGCGCCGCTTCGTGGAATATTTCCCGCCGTTCGCGTTGATCTTCGCCGCCTTCGCCTGGTCGCCTCTTTTTCTGGATTTTATGCCTGCCCCCGTTTCCTCGGCGGATTCTCCCCGACAGCGGATCCCGATTGCCCTGCGTAACAGGCTTCCCGGAATCTTGCTCTTGCTTGGAGTCGCCGTCAGTATCGCTGTGACAGTTCCCCCGGCGCGAGATGCGTTGAACCGTTCCAAGCCATACGACCTGTATGCGGGCGCATCCACATGGTTGCGGGAGAATACGTCTGTAGGGGAGCGCGTCTTCCAGACCGATTGGGACGACTTTCCGCGCCTGTTCTTTTACAACACGCACAACACCTACCTGATCGGGCTTGACCCCACCTACATGCAGTTGTATGACCCCGCGTTGTACGACCTGTGGGTTGATATTACAAAAGGCGATGTGGAGAACCCCTCGCAGGTGATCGCCGAAACATTCAACTCGCGTTACATTCACACCGACTTGAATCACACAGGTTTCCTCGCCGCGGCGCGAAAAGACCCGGGTCTCAAGGAAGTTTATCGGGACGGTGACGCCGTCATCTTCGAAGTACTTGATCGGGTCAAATGATATACTCCGTGCAAGCCTCAGGAATTTTTTCGTTATGGATGCCAGTACAAGGGATCGTGTCAATCATGTCTGCCTACGATGAACATGGCGCGCTGGATGGGTTGCGAAGGTCGGACTCGCAAGCCATCGGCGCCATCTACGACCAGTATTTCAGTGACGTCTACCGCTACGTGCGCTACCGGGTGGGCGACGACACCACTGCCGAAGACATCGCCAGCGATGTGTTCGTGCGCCTGCTCGAAGCCGCGCAGAAACGGCAGGGTCCGCAGTCCAGCCTCAAGGGCTGGTTGATCGCTACGGCATCCAACGCGGTGAACGATCATTTGCGCCGCCACTATCGCCGCCCGACCGAAGCGCTCAGCGAGTCCCTGCCCGATCATGACGCGAACGTGCATGGCGAAGTGGACCAGCGCGAGCAGAACCGCATGGTGCAGGGCGCGTACGCCCAATTGACCGCCGAACAACAACATGTGCTGGCGTTGCGCTTCGGGCAGGGATACTCGCTCGAAGAGACCGCGGCGTATTTGAAGAAAAAAGTGAATGCAGTGAAAGCCCTCCAATTCCGTGCCCTGGCGGCGCTCCAGCGCCAGATCGGGGAGGTGGGACCATGAATGTCTATGAGATTTTAGAGAAGTGTCTGGTCGAGATCGAACAAGGCACGGATGTGGATACCGTTCTTTTCCGTCACCCTGAATTTGCAGATGAACTTCGCCCCATCCTTGAAACTTCCATCAAGGCAAAAGACATGGCTGTGCCTGCGCCCCCCGCCGATGTGGTGAGGCGCAACCGCGCAAAAGTTTTGCAACGCGCGGCGGAGATGCGCGAGGCGAAGGTCAAGCCATCATCCCGTGTCTGGTTCGCGTCCCTGCGGCGGCTGGCGGTTACCTTGGCGGTTGTGTTGATGCTCTTTGTCGGCGGCACAGGGCTCGTCCGCGCGGCATCCAATACGATTCCTGGCGATGATCTGTACCCGGTCAAACGCACGTGGGAGGATGTGCTGGTGCTCTTCACGTTCAATGTGCAGGAACGCGAACAACTCGAATTCGAACACGAGAACGAGCGGCTGAATGAACTGGATGAACTATTCGCGGAGGGACGCTCTGTGAACGTGGACTTTGCCGGATACGTCACGCGTCAATCCGAGAGCATGTGGCGGGTTTCCGGTATATCGGTTGTGACCTCCTCCCAAACGGACCTGCCGGACGAGCCGGTTGCTATCGGCGCGGCGGTGCGCATCGTCGGCGTGACCCAAAGCGACGACACCGTGCTGGCGGAGCGGATCGAGTTACTGCCTGCCGGTTCGAAACTGCCCGAAGTGGAGGACGACGAGCCGGAGATCGAGCAGGAAAATTCAAACGGGTCGGATCAACCTGGTGAGGATGAATCCAGCTCCGGGTCTGAAAATGAGGCGCCGCAGGTTGAAGTCACCGAAACGCCCGAGGCGGAAGTCCAGCCGAAACAGGAATCCTTCGAAGGCACGTTGGAATCCATTGACAGTAAGAACAATATTTGGACGGTGGGAGGTAAAAAACTGGATGTAAGCACCGCCGAGATCACAGGCACGCCCGTTATCGGCGCGGCGGTGAAGGGTGAAGGTTATCTCGATCCGAGTGGAATCTTTGTCGTGACGAAGATCGAGATCGCGGACAGTGGGTCGGGCGGCTCGAACGTCAATGACAACAGCAACGATAATAGTAACGACAATGACGATGATGACAGTAATGACGACAACAGTAATGACGATTAGGTGAACAAAGTTCTTGCGGAGGTGACCCCTCCGCAAGAACTTTTATGAGTGGATATTTTCATGACAAATGACACGTGAAATCGGTGGGGGATTTGTTATATGATTTTCATACATGAAATCAGAAAGCGCGGCAAACATGATGGACCGTAAGGGAATATTCTCTTTTTTACTGATCACCTTTGGGGTTACCTACCTGCTGGAAGGGATCTTGATCCTCTCCGGTTTCCGCGTGACACAGGTCCCTGCCATTGGCGGGCAATTTGTAGTCATGATCGCCATGTGGGTGCCGGCTGTGGCAACCCTGATCACCATTCGTTTCGTTACCCATGAAAAAGTAAGTTCCACCGGATTTCGCTTTGGTACCTCATGGAAACCGTACGTTGTTTCTGCGTTGATCATCCCATTGACCTTCCTGCTCATTTACCTGCTCACCTGGGCGCTGGGATTGGGTCAGCCCGACTGGCAGCTCACCAGTTTCTATTCGACGATCGCTGCCACCGGTGTGGATATGTCAACCGCCCCGTCCCCGACCCTTCTTTTGGTCGTCCTGTTCCTTTCATCGCTGATGATCAGTCCATTTGTGAACAGTATTTTGGGAATGGGTGAGGAATGGGGCTGGCGCGGATATTTACTGCCCCGCCTGATGCCGCTCGGGAAATGGAAGGCTTACCTTCTGCTCGGCGTGATCTGGGGTCTGTGGCATGCGCCTTTGATCGTGATCGGATTTAATTATCCGGGACACCCCATTCTGGGTGTCTTCTTGATGATCCTGTTCACTACCGCCATCGGCATTTACATCAATGAATTGACCCTGCATTACAAAAGCGCCATTCTTGCCGGTTGGATCCATGGCGTGTTCAACAGTCAGGGGTATGGCATCTGGCGCATGTTGCTGTTTGCCAATACCGATCCCATCCTGGGCGGTGTTACCGGGATCGTGGGAATCATCGTGCTCTTTGTTATTGGCTTTGGGACCATCCAGTGGTTCAGACGTGCCGAAACCGGACTGCCTGAACTGTGAGAAGTCACGCGGATCGTTCGATAACAGGCTTGCCGCTTCCCCCGTTTTCATGACAAATGACACGTGAAATGGATGGGGGATTGTTATATGATTATTGCGGTGAGAAGAAGCCTTTTATTGATTCTTCACCCCCAATACCCAATCTTGGAAAATTACATTATCTCCAATACGCTGTTTGCGGCTGCTTCTAGCCAAAACGCTGGTTTGTATTTGCCAAAGTCGAATTAAGACAAAGGAATTCTTCATGGATACCCGCCTCGATCCCATTAAAGTAGCCAGTGATGTACCCACAGAGTTGAGGTGGATAAGACTCTTTAGAGTTGAAAACGGGTTAGTTTAAGGTGGAGTGATTTGTTAAGGTTTGATGGTTCAAGTCTATCACAAGTGCATGGG
>JBFYRY010000159.1:0-8770 GCA_041302025.1 Chloroflexota bacterium
GATGCCGCCATGGGCGTGATCGACCGCGCACACAACCGCCGGAAAAAGAAACTGTTCACCGACCGCGGCGAAGGCGAGAAGATATTCTTCTACGAAGCACCCGACGATTACGCGGAGGCGTCTTTTGTTGTAGACAGCATTGCACAATTGGTGGCATCGCATCAATTCGAGCCGGGCGATTGCGCGGTAATGTATCGCACCAACGCCATGTCCCGTCTCATCGAAGAAGCATTCCTCCAGGCACGGCTTCCCTATCGGCTCGTCGGCGCACAACGGTTCTACGGACGACGCGAAGTCAAGGATATTATCGCCTTTCTGCGTCTCGTCCATAACCCTGCCGATGAAGCCAGCCTCGACCGCGTCATCAACGTCCCGCCGCGCGGCATCGGCGACAAGACTCTCACAACATTGCATCTTGTCGCGCGCCAAAACAATACACAGCCCGGCTTCGTGCTCCTCGATCTGGCGCGCGGCGCAGAGTCTCCTTATTGGTCCGCGTTCACGGGGCGCGCATCCCTTTCACTTTCCGATTTCGGCGGGATGCTTGCCGCATGGCGCACCGCCGCGCTCACGCTCACCACACCCGAGCTGTTCGACCGCATCGTCACCGACCTCAACTTCAAAGAATACATTGACGATCAATCCGAAGAGGGCGAAGACCGCTGGGAGAACGTTGAAGAGTTGCGACGCATCGCCGAAGAATATTCCACGCGCACCATGGATGAATTCCTCGAAAATATCGCGCTCGTCTCCGACCAGGATACGATCACCGAGGGCAACGTGCCCACCCTGCTCACCCTCCATGCCGCCAAGGGACTCGAGTTCGGCGCGGTCTTTATTATCGGTTTGGATGACGGCATCCTGCCGCACAGCCGTTCGTTCGATGAACCCGAAGGCATGGAGGAGGAACGCCGTCTCTTTTACGTGGGCATCACGCGCGCCAAGGACAAGCTCTATCTCATCCGCTCCATCCAGCGCGGCGGACGCAGCTCACTGGAGGAAACCTTCCCCTCCCGTTTTCTGGATGACATCCCCGCGGACCTGCTCGTGGGCAAAACGCGAACCGGACACTCTCCTTCGTCTTCGCTCAGGACTGGCACTGAGACGAAGTGGCAGGCGTATCGTTCCAAGTCTCAACCCTCACCTGCACTTGCGCCAGGTGCAAGTGTCGATCGAACTCAGGGCAAGTCTGCCTCCGTTATCGAGATCAAATTCCGCGCCGGGACTCGCGTCAAGCACCCCAGTTGGGGCGAAGGTATCGTGCTCGACAGCAAAATCCAGGACAACGATGAGATTGTGGATGTCGTGTTTAACTCTGTCGGCATCAAAAGGCTCTCGGCGAGTCTGGCAAATCTAAAGATCATTTAACCGGTCATCGACCAAAAGCAGTTCCCCATACCAACATTGGAATATATACAGGAGAACCTTTGGGTTTAACTTTCTTTGTCTTTCACCGTCTTTTCATTGGTAAAATATCAAGGCTCATCTGTAGACTCTGTGCAATGAGGTGACAGTCACTTGCGAAGTGACTGTCACCTGCACTCACTTTACACATGAGCCAATATCAATGTAAATCTGCAAAGATGGAGTCGAAAATTGACTGAAACATTCAAGATCGTGATTCCCATGGCAGGCTGGGGCACACGCATGCGCCCGCATACGTTCAGCAAGCCCAAGCCGCTCGTCAGCGTGGCGGGCAAGACCACGCTCGAGCACCTGCTCGACATGTTCAAGACCATGCCAAATCCCGAAAATCTTGAATATGTGTTTATCATCAGCCCATTCCTGGGCGAACTCCACATCCCCGCTTTTATCAAAGAGAAATATCCCGACATCAAAGCGCATTTTGTTGTGCAACATGAAATGAAGGGACAGTCCCACGCCTTATGGCTGGCGCGAAAATACCTGCATGGACCGATGCAGATGGTCTTCTCGGATACGCTGATCGAGACGGACTTCTCGTTTCTCGCGCACGAGACGGCTGATTCCGTTGCCTGGGTGATGCCTGTCCCCGATCCGCGCCGTTTCGGCGTGGCGGAACTGGGCGAGGACGGATACGTAAAACGCTTCATTGAAAAGCCGCAAACGATGGAGAATAACCTCGTCATTGCAGGCTGTTATTATTTCAAAGAGGGAAAAGACCTGGTTGCCGCCATCGAAGAACAATTCAAACGCAACCTAACCATCAAGAACGAATTCTTCCTTGCCGATGCCATGTCCATCATGATCGAACATGGGACGAAGATCCGCGTGCATGAAATCAACACCTGGCTCGACACGGGAACGATTGATGCAACACTGGAAACAAATAAGATTTTATTGGATAAACAAGGTCCAAAGGTTCAAACGTTTAAACGTTCAAACGTGGAAATCATTGAGCCTGTTGCCATTGGAGAAAATGCGGAAGTCTCCAACTCCACCATCGGACCGCACGCATCCATCGGCGCGAACTGCAAGATCACGAACAGTAATATAACGGAGAGCATTCTCGAGGCGGATTGTGAGATTCAAGATTCAGCGTTGACCCGCTCCTTGATCGGAAGACAGGCAAAAATTCGAGGGAGAGGCGATGGACGCATCATCCAATTAAATGTAGGGGATAATAGCGAAGTCCTGCTATGAACACCGTCGAATGCCGCTCTGACTCCACGTTTGCGGAGCGTCCGCTTTCTCTCACATGGCAGGGAATCCGCCATGAGATCGCGGAGATCGTGGCACGCTGGCGTGGACCAGGCGAGAAAGGCTTTCGCGTGAAAACGGCGGATGGACAGGCTTTTGACCTCACCTATCGGGAAGTTCCCGACGAATGGTTGATACAACCGATTTAATCGCTCCTCGCGCCGTGCTCGGCGCAGGAGCAAGAGAAAGACATTGGAGGCATAATGCAGGAAGTGACAAGTGTTCAACGACTCTCAAAGCGTGTAGCGGGACTCAAACCTTCGGGTATTCGCAAGTTCTTCGACATCGCCGCGACGATGAAGGATGTGATCTCGCTCGGTATCGGCGAACCGGATTTCACCACGCCCAAGCCGATCCTCGATGCAGGCATCCGTTCCCTGCAGAACGGCGAGACGCATTACACATCCAACTGGGGCAAACTGGAATTGCGTCAGGCAATCGCCGATAACTTGAAGAAACTCTACAACGTGAGTTATGACCCGACCAATGAAGTCGTCGCGACTGTCGGCGTGTCGGAGGCGTTGTACCTGACCTTCACCGCCATCCTTGACCCCGGCGATGAAGTGATCATCCCCACGCCATGTTTCGTCTCGTATCAAGCGGAAGTGATCCTGGCCGGCGGCGTTCCCGTGGAAGTGACCGCTCACGTCGAGAACGATTTCGCGGTCAACCCCGCTGACATCCGCAAGGCGATTACCCTGCGCACCAAGTGCATCTTTATCGGTTATCCGTCCAACCCGACCGGCGCGGTCGCAACGCGCGAGACCATGCTTGAGATCGCCAAAATCGCCGAAGAGCACGATTTGCTGGTGGTTTCAGATGAGATCTATGACCGGCTCGTGTATGACTTCGAACATGTCTGCTTCCCCTCCTTGAGCGAAGACCTGAAGAAGCGCACGATACTGCTCGGCGGTTTCTCGAAGGATTACGCCATGACCGGCTGGCGCATCGGCTACGCCTGCGGACCCGCCGACATCATCCAGGGACTCGTGCGCATTCATCAATACACGATCATGTCCGCGCCGACCACTGCGCAGGATGCCGCGCTCGAAGCCTTGAAGAGCGGAAATCCCTACGTGGAGGAAATGGTGAAGGAATATGACCGCCGCCGCAGACTTTTGGTTGCGGGACTCAACCGCCTCGGTCTTTCGACCTTTGAGCCGCGCGGCGCTTTCTATGCCTTTCCCAACATCCGGGCATCGGGCATGGACGACGAGACCTTTGCCGAGAAGTTGTTACGCGAGGAACATGTGGCGGTCGTGCCGGGCAATGCCTTTGGTCCCGGCGGCGATGGATTTGTGAGAGCGTGTTATGCCACGGAGTACAGCAAGATCGAGGAAGCCCTGCACCGCATGGAGAAGTTCATGACTCGGTACGGGTAGGAGAACGCGCCCACATCAAAAGGACAGGCGGCTGTTATGCGCCTGTCCTTTTTGTTTTCAGGTCCTGCAGAGGTTGTTGAAAATTCTGCGATATGAGAGAATGAGACGCAATCTTTGCCGAGAGAATTTCAATGAACAATAAATTGACAATCGTACCTGAAGACAAAATAAACATCCAAAAGGCGCTTGTGGGCGCATTGTATGGACTGGTCATGGGCTCAGCCTTTGTGTTTGTTTCCGCTTATATCGATCGGTGGCTGTATCCCGAACTCCCGCTCGGCATGGATTGGGACCAGATCTCCATGCGCTGGGTGTTGATCGGGCTGGGACTCGCCCTGACCGGCGCGATGACCTGTCTTTTCAATGAAACCTTCTACGGTTTGCTGGCGGGTGCGGTCACTGCCGGTTTGCTGGCATTGGGCACTGCATTATTTCTTTCATCCACCGGCACAGGCGCAAAATTCGTTGTGCTGGTCTTTACGCTGGCGCCCATCGCTGTCATGTCCCTGCCGATCATTCTGATTCTCCGGCGGCTGGCTGAGAAGCATGTACAAGCCCCGCACTTGAAGTGGTCTGCACTGCGCATCGCGGCATTGATGGTGATCGCCGTCGGTCTGGGCGCGGGCGGCGGATATTTCATGAAAATCTCCGATGACGCCGTGAAGGCAGTCCAGTTGGTGCAGGAAAACATCCATGCCGCACCAGAAAGCCGCAACAAGGAGATGAACAAACTGTCCGGCATCCAGCAACACATTGGGGCGGAGTATGTCATCTTCCAGAGCGACTCTACAACATCAACAACCGGCTTTGATGTGCGGCTTGTATTCGAAGACGGATACGAAGTGGAATGTGTTGTAGTGGTCTATCCGGGAGCCACGCCATACATCAGATCATGCCGGGAGATCGGGCAATAATGGATACCCCGCCTGCCTTCCCAGATGCTTCACCCAAGACCTGCTTATGGCAGGTCTTTTTTGTAGAATCGGTAACGCTTGTAGATCTTCGCTCCCATGTGATGGGCGATAGGCCAGGTATCCGTGTTGTGCTCGCCGGTAAGGGAAAGGTCTGCCCAGCAATAACCGTGAGCAATCGAACGTTTTACCATCTCATCGAACATCAGGAGCGCCAGGCCGGTATCCCAATACTCTGGAGGCACCACCACGCTCTTGATGGCAATGCATTTCGGTTTCGTGTTCCTGTGTTTCAAATAACGCAGATAATCCCAGGGATAGCGGAGTCCGTTCAAATGGATCACAATTTCGTTGAAATCCGGCACGGCAGGGAAGAAACCGGCGGGTTTACCATCCACTTCGGCGAAGAGCACCAGGTCCAGATCCGCAAGATCGACAAGCGGGAGGATCATCGCTTCGATGTCATTACGCGTATAGGGCACATGCCCGGGCATGTGTTTCAAGCCTTCGTTCTGCAAGAAAACCACCCGGTCAATCTCATTATCCAGATCCTTGATATTGGCGCCGCGCACCTTGAAATGCGGATTACGCTCACGCACTCTTTCTGCCAGACGCGAAAGACGCCTGAACCTGGGATTATCCAGTTCGAACTCGACCAGGTACGCCAATCCATCATCGCCATTCTTTTGGAACCCGTAAAGCTCAAAGAACTCCCGGTAATAGGCAGGCTGATGCCCGCACAGGATGGCAGGCGGACGGTCACGTCCCTCGATGAGGATGCCACGCGAGTCTTCCCGGTCCAGGTTGTAGGGACCGTACAATGACTTCATATTCCGCTTACGCGCCCAAATCTCCGCGAACTCGAACATGGCTTTGAACACGTCATAATCGTTGATGACTTCGACAAAACCATACATACACTCCGCAAAACCGTTGGCACGCGTGGCATTGAAATCCTCCGCAAGAGAGATCGTGCCGGCAGGCTTTCCGTCCTTCCATGCGATGAAGAGTTCCGCGTGACCATCCTTGAAGAACAATCCCTGCTTCGGGTCAATGGATTTTGCGCGTTCCGAAAGGATCGGCGGGACCCACAACGGGTCATTTTTATAAATCTGCCAGGGGAAGGTGAGGAAGATGCGTTTCTCTTTTGGGGTTTGAATGGGTTTGATCTGGATCATGGTTTCACCGAGAATAGCGCAATGGCGGTCATTGCAATGAAAATACCGATCCATTGCGTACGGGATATCCTTTCCTTGAGAAACACCCATGCCAGGATAACCGTTGCGCCGGGATAGAGCGAACTGAGAATGGCGGAGATATCGAGCCGCCCGACCTGCAGTGCCAGCAGGTAGAAGAAGTTCCCTCCCACATCGAAGATGGCGTTCCCCCACAACATTCCCCAGGTACCACGCGGGATGGCAAATACTTCGCGTCGCGCCAGCACAAAGACAAACATCATAACCGCCCCGGCGGAACGGGAGGCGATCATGGGCAGGAAGGTGGAGGAGATTCCCTCTGTAGCGTAATGCATGAGTATGAAATAGGAACCAAACCCAAGTCCCGCGAGAAGCGGAAGGCGCAGGTCGGCGAGACGTTCCATACGGAGGCGGTGAGACGAGTTGCCTTGAGAGATCAGCCAGATGGCGGCGAGCGCCAATCCGAATCCGATGAATTGGAGAAAGGTGGGAAGTCCTTGCGTAAACGAACTGACAAAAACCGGGAGCGCCGCGGCGAACAATGCAGAGACAGGTGCCGCGATGCTCATTTGTCCGTGCGCCATGCTGTAATACAGGATCACCAATCCCACCGAGCCGATCATGCCTGCCAGCCCCGCAATGACAAGCGGCAGAACGGGCGGGACTTCCTCGTGAAGGAACCCGACGACAAGAAACAGGACAAGCAGACCCAGCAATTCACTGTAGAAAACGGCGCGATATGCGCCAATCTTTCGCGTGGCAAGCCCGCCCGCAAAATCGCCCGCGCCCCACGAGAGAGCGGACAGGATGCCGTAAAAAATGGGAAATGGGAGCAGAATTTTCCTCGATGATGCAGTTTTACAAAAACCGGCCGCCCTGGGAAATGATGGAGCACCAGGACGGTCAATATCATTTATCTGTTCCGATACGACTCCCACCATTGATGCAGGATGCCGTAGATGATCTCATCGCCGTCGGAGAATCCCTGCAGGGGGTAATTCTTTCCGCTGGCGGTGACGATATTCACGTAGTTCGTAACCCGCCCGTACCGCCCGCGCACCGATTGCATCTGGATCGCGCGGATCTCGCGCGCGCTGAATTCCCTTTGCTCGATGAACGACTCAACCGTGAGTTTGTTCGGTTCCACTTTTACCGAGCCGACCTGGAAGAACGGCAGGACCGTAAAGATCAGGCAAAAGACCGCGGCAACCAAAGCCCCGATCCTGTTCGCAGGGTCGGAATAGGCCGTCCATACCGCAAAAAGACAAAGGGGGATCACAAACAAAAGCATACCGTACTGTTTGAAAAAATTCTTCCTGAATACTCTCGTGCCGGAGAACGATGGCGCGGCGGCTGGAATATCGGAACCGATCGAAGGGGAATCTTCGAGACCGGCTGAAAACGCATGGCTCCGCGCGGATGCCGGTTGAGCCATGCCGAACAGGTCCGGGCGTTTCTGGCGCAGGATCTCCACAATGGCAGGGTAGCCAGCCACCTGCGTGGTGACCTTGACCGAACTGCCCTTCTTTGTGATGAGACTCAAATTGTTCTGCATCGATGTCGATTTGATGCGGGCAATCTCGTTCCATGCGACTTCGGCGGCGCCCAGCCCGAACAGGTGGGAGGTGCGAATCCCCGCTTCGCTTACTTCCACCTGCTTCGAGACGATCCACACCGCAGGCAGGATTAACAATGACGCGCCGCAGGGGATGAGCAGAAGCACCGCATCCTGCAAGGCAAGCAGGAACGAACAGGAAAACAATGCCGAGAAAACATAGACGATGGCACGCGTGACGGCGGAATATTGGAAGACCAACGGCTTCTCAGTGCGCGGCCTCGATGCGGGTTTGGGCGCGGTTTGCGGTTTTGCTTTTGATTTTGATTTTTCCTCCGGCCAGTTGAGCGAGATGTGCTTTGGCTCGGTAGGCGCGGGTCGGGAGGCTGGCGGAGGGATGGATTGGTTTGACAGGTGCGGCTCAGGCTGAGGCTCTGCCTGTAAAACGGGATCATCCTCCGGCATGAAAGGAGGCGTGGCGCCCATCTCGGCGCGATCCATTTCGAATAGTTCATCCCGCGCAAGTTTGTTGACCGGGTCCAGCAACAGGACACGGTTCAGGCATTGCCGTTTGCGTTTCGGTTCATCAACGATGGCGGCGAGCACCAGCCATGCGTCCACATCGTTGGGATTGGCAGAGAGCACCTCCTTGATGAAACTCATCGCCCTGTTCTTGTCACCCTGGTTGGCGGCTTCGATCGCCGATTGTACGAATTGATGCATGAATAATTCCTTGTAATGAATCGCGTCAATTATGCAACATTCCCGCCCTGTGAAAATCACCAATTTCCTTACAGAAAATCACAATTTTCCCGCGGCTTTTGCCCTGTCCAAAACCTTTTGTGCATTCTTGAGAAGCGGCATATCGATCATCCTGCCGTCGAGCGCGTATGCGCCCCTGCCCTCTTGTTGACTGGACTCGAACGACTCGACGACTCTTTTTGCGTATGCGATTGCGGCATCGGATGGAGTGAACGCCTCTTGCGCCACCGGAACCTGATTCGGGTGAATAACCTGTTTCCCGCTGAAGCCGAATCCTGCTCCCTG
>JBFYRY010000160.1:0-8750 GCA_041302025.1 Chloroflexota bacterium
CTCCACGAACTCCGGCTCGGACTGTTCATCCTCCGCATCCAAACTTCTCAGCCATGAGGCTGTATCTTGTGCAGGGACGGGTTGCTCAACTGGTGGTTGTGCCAGGGCTTGCGGCGCACTCTTTACTTGTTGCACCCAATCCGGTTCCTTCTCCATGCGGTCTTCGGGTTTGACCAACAAACCTTCGGTCGCGCCCTGCTTGGCGGCAAGATTCTCCAGCCATGCCAGTGAGTCATCGATCTCAGATTGACTCTTGCCGAGTTCTTCCACATTCGCGGCAGGAGGTGTAACGGGCGGCTGGGGTGCGCTCTTGACCTGTTGCACCCAGTCCGGTTCCTTCTCCATGCGGTCTTCGGGCTTGACCAACAAACCTTCGGTCGCGCCCTGCTTGGCGGCAAGATTCTCCAGCCACGCCAGTGAGTCATCGATCTCGGATTGACTCTTGCCGAGTTCTTCCACGTTCGCGGCAGGAGGTGTAACGGGCGGCTGGGGTGCACTCTTCGCCTGTTGCACCCAGTCCGGTTCCTTCTCCATGCGGTCTTCGGGTTTGATCAACAGACCTTCGGTCGCACCTTGTTTCGCGGCAAGATTCTCCAGCCACGCCAGCGAATCATCGATCTCGGATTGACTCTTGCCGAGTTCTTCCACGTTCGCGGCAGGCGCAGGCTGAGCAGGCGCGGGCGGTTGTTCGGCTAATCCTCTGAGAAAATCAAAGTCATCGGATGCCGGCTTCGACTCAGCGGCTTGCGGTTGAGCGCCGAATTGGCTGAGCCAATCAGGCTCTTCCGATTTTTGAGCAGGTGGGGTTTCGTCGCCAAATCCCCTCAACCAATCAGGCTGGTCGGTAGAAGATGGTGCGGAAGACGAAGCAGGGGCTGAAAATTGTTTCAACCAATCAGGTTGATCGCCAGCGGGCTGTTCAGATGGCGCAGGTTGTGAGGGTTCCCCAAGTCCGCTCAGCCAATCCATGTCGCCGGAAGACGCAACCGCCGCGGCACCGGCACCGGCCGGTCCGATCTTGTTGATCCAATCGGGCATTTCCTCTTCGGCGGCAGGCTGGGCTTCCTGTTTGGGCGCCATCGCTTTGACCCAATCGGGCATATCACCTTGCGCCAGAGGCTGGGCGCTGGAAGCGGGAGTTTCCTCCGCAAAGGAGGGTTTGCTTTCATCGAACGTACCGGTGGATTGTCCCCATCCAGCCGCACGCAAAAAGTCCGGGATCTCTTCTGTCGGGGTGGGTTGCGCAGGAGGAGTCGAAGTATCGAAAGCGGGAGCAGTTTGAGGCTTGGCATGAACCGTGGGCGCCGATTCGCGGGAGGCGTTCTTGAGCCACTCCGGCTGTTCGTCGCGGCCGCGTCCGGCGCCGCTGTCCAATTTGATCGCCTTCGAGTCGTGCCAATCCGCCGACCCGCCGACAGGCTGTCCGTTCCACTCGAGGTGCTCGATGCTCACTGCCGCGTCGAGCGCATCCTTCGATTGGAATAACGAACCGGTCACCTGTGACGCATAAGGATCGAGTTCGAACACGCGCTGACGATACGCCTGCGCATTTTCGAGTCGTTCGGCGCCAAGGATCTCGGCAAGCACGCGGTTCGCATCGAGACAATATGGATACCGTTTCAGCAATGCCGAAGCCGCTTCCACGGCTTCGTTCTTTTGACCGCTCCGATAATGAGCGTAGGCCAGCAATGCCTGCATATCACCCCGTCCGGCATCCTCTTTCAACACGCTCTTGATCTCGGAGATCGCCTGCGGATACAACTCGCCCTGCACATACATGTGCGCCAGCGCGCCGCGCGTCATGCGGATGCGCGGAGGCTGTACACCATCGCGGCGGCCATACAGGCGTTGCAACTCGCCCTGGATCGCCGAATTGGACGGCTGTGTTTCGAATGCCCGTTCCATGTGCCAGATGGCATCGTCGAGTTTGTTCTCCTCGTCACGGACGATGCTCATGCCCACGTTGGCAACAAAGTCGTCCGGCACGGCAGTGAGCACGCGCGAAAAGATATCGACCGCTTCTTTATAGCGCTTGTACTCGAGATATACCTTGCCCAAAAGGCGGTAGGTTTCAAGATGCTTGGGGAATGTTTTGAAGATATGGTGACAATGCGCGACCGCTTCGTCCAGTTGACCGCGATCCATCATGGTTTCGATCTCGCGATTGTACGCCCGTAAATTTACTTTCGCCATGAAACTATGTGCTCCTGTTCGATATTATAACGCACCTTCTAGGCGTAAAACAGCGGGAGTGGAGGTACATCCGTATCACTGAACGAATGTGCGGCAAGCACCGCCTCGCGCGCCTGCGCCAGTTTCACTTCATCGCTGGCATGGACGGTGAACAGCGGCTCCCCCGCTTCGACTCTATCCCCGACCTTTTTGTGGATGATGATCCCGACCGCATGGTCCACCGCATCGGATTTCTTCGCGCGCCCCGCGCCGAGTGTGACCGCCGCCTCACCCACGCTTCTCGCCTGGACCTGGGAAATGCTCCCGTTTCGAGGAGCCTTTACCACCTCGACAAATTTGGCGCGCGGGAATTTCGATGTGTCGTCCACGTATGAAACATCGCCGCCTTGAGCCTGTACCAGCACCCTGAATTTCTCGAAGGCGGAGCCGTCGGCAATGGCTTTGCCAGCCATCCTGCGTCCTTCTTCCAGCGTTCTGGCGCGTTTGCCAAGCACCAGCATGTGCGCGCTGACGTGCAGACAATGCTCACGGAAATCCGCGGGACCGGCGCCTTTGAGCGTGTCGATGGCTTCGACGACCTCCAGCGAATTGCCGACGGCGCACCCGAGGGGCTGGTTCATATCCGAAAGCAGGGCAACGACTTCGCGTCCCGCCAGTTTGCCGATATCGACCATCGTCCGGGCAAGGAGACGCGCTTCGTCGAGCGTTTCCATGAACGCGCCGAGTCCCGCCTTGACATCGAGCACGATGGCTTGCGCGCCCGCCGCGATCTTCTTGCACATGATCGAGGATGCGATCAACGGAATGGACTGCACCGTGCCGGTCACATCGCGCAGGGCGTACATCCTGCCGTCGGCGGGAGCCAGGTCGAGCGATTGACCGGTGAGCACGATCCCCTTCTCTTTGAGTTGCTTTTTGAATTCATCGGTGGTCAGGTCCACACGATAGCCGGGGATGGACTCCAGTTTATCGAGCGTGCCGCCGCTGAAACCGAGTCCGCGCCCGGACATTTTGCCCGCCGGGAGTCCGCATGCCGCCACGGTGGGCAGGACGGTGAGAGTGGTTTTATCCCCTACACCACCTGAGGAGTGCTTGTCCACGGCGAGGTCAACCACATCGCTCAGGTCCAGCATTTGACCGGAGTGCGCCATGGCGAGAGTCATATCCGTGGTCTCGCGGGCACTCATCCCGTTCAACACTACCGCCATGGCAAATGCCGAAGCCTGGTAATCGGGAATGTCACCGGAAGTAAAGCCGTTGATGAAGAACCCGATCTCCTCTCGAGTGAGTTCGCCTTTGTCGCGTTTTTTGATGATGATGTCGACTGCGCGCATGGTGTTTATCCTCAATTCGATTCTATTGTATCGCAAATAAAAAGACCGCAGGCATGTCGTCGCCCACGGTCCATCGTCAATCGTCCACGGTCAGTTCCTGGCCAGTTTATAGCCGTCTTTGCCATCCTGCACCATCCAGCCAAGAGCGGAGATCTCCTCCCGCAACCGATCGGATTCCGCCCAGTTCTTTTTCGTACGGGCAACGATGCGTTGTTCGGCAAGGGCAAGTACCTCTGCAGGCGGTGTGTCATCATCGAGCGGCGGCGCATTCATTACCATGTCCCATGCCTGTTGGGATATTCCGCTTTGAAGCGGATCAGGGATCTGCAATTTGCCGATCTCGCTGAGCGGGAATTTCACCCCGGCGGGATGGATGATCGGGTCACCATCGCGCACCAAAGAGACGGTGCTTACGCCCATAATTTCGCACATGCCGGTTTCAAAATCCATGACGATGCCGGTGTGTTCGTCGAGTCCGAGGGTGGTATTTTCAGGCGGGACGAGTTTGCGCCATTCGGCAAAGCGGTCCATGCCTACGAAACAGCGGCTGGTATCGAGGTCCACGCCGCCTTCGGCGTTGTTCCAGTGCGGGATGAAGGATACGTGCAACCCAAAATCAGGGAAGAAATTCAATCCATCCACAACATGGACATCCTGTCCCACCTTGTAGATCTCGTATACGGGAAGAGCGTGGGCAGAGACAGAGATTGTCGCCGCGGAGGCAAACACCAGCGTAGCCCCGAGGCGGTGTCTCGCGCGGATGATGTCCCAGGCGAGCGTATCCTTCAATTGCCGGATAGCGTAGGTCGGACTGCCCGGTCCCATGAAGATCATGTTCGCATACAACAGGGGTTTGACGATCTCAGGGTCGTCCGGGCTGAATGCAGAGCCCCTCTTTCGGGCGGGAATCACATCCACGACCGGCTTGTAGTTTTGCAGGCGGGTCTTCATAAAATCGCCCACTTTCCCCACCACCTGCGCGGAATTCAGTTCGAAACCTGCGGGCGTTTCAAGCAATGCGATGCGAAGAGGTCCGTTGATCCGTCTTGCCAGCGATTCGAAGATACGTCCCCCAGCCAATGATGTTTCGCCGGAGCCAAGAAATGCAATTTGTCCTACAGTCATTTCATGTTGACGCTTTGTTCAATTCATCTATTACATGGAACAGGTCGTCGTTCGATGGGATATCGCTCATGGAAGCGCCGTAATGAGCGAAGCGGATATATCCATTCCTGTCTATTACACAGTTCAACGGCATACGCCCCAGCTTGAAAAGATTGACCTCCTGCCTGTACATCCTTGCGACAGAATGGTCGGGGTCGGGCAAGCCGATGAACGGGATCCGTTCATCCTGCCAGTAGCGCTTAAAGACTTCTGCATTGTTGGGACCCACCGCCAGCACCTCTGAATTGCGGCCGATGAATCTTTGGTAATCATCCCGCAGGCGCGCCAACTGCGCGCGGCAGTACGGTCACATGAATCCGCGCAGGAAAGCCAGCACAATCGGCTTACCCCCGCGATAATCGGAAAGGCACACGCGGTTGCCGTTCACATCTTCGAGTTCGAATTCTGGGGCTGGTTCGCCCGGGGTGATCAATTTCGGTTTCATTTCTCAGTCAAAGTCTCCAGGAATCCTGTTGTCGCCTCGGCGATCTGCGCCCATTGTTCATCTGCAGGAATTTCGGCAGGGTTATCGCCAGCCTGAAAACCATACGCGCCAAACTGTGCATGGTTTCCACCGTCAATGACAACGAATTGGGTATCGGCAGGCAATTGCATCCGGGATTTGTCGAAAGGCTCCATACCTGCCATATCTTTTGTACCATAAATGGAAATCACATCGATAGTGGCATTTGTCAGGGAATCGTCAGCAGGATACGACGCCCACAAGACAAGCCCATCCACATCCTCAAGATGTTTCGCTGCATAGCTCGATGCGGCAACACCACCAAGGGAATGTCCGCCCACTGCCCATTGCCTGATCTCAGGATGATTTGACACAACAACATCCGCGGCATTGATCTCAAAGAACGCCAGATTCAGGTTCACATCCACCACAGCTACAAAATAACCCTGTTGAGCGACCATTCGTAATACAGGAGCATAGGCGCGGTAATCCACGCGGCCGCCGGGGTAAAAGATAAAGCCAGTCGTTGGCGACTGACCCACAGGCGAAAACGTGACGTAGCCAGCCCGCTGGCCAACAACCACTTGCGGATCAGACTCCAAAGCCTGCAAGGCTACATCGGTCGCCTGGGCGGCATCGTTCGCCCAAAAGATGAATCCCAAAGCCGAAATAACGGCAACAGCCAAAAATCCAAGCAGGATGCGTTTCAATATCTTCATTCGATCAGTAATTTCGCTTTCTTCCAAATATCGTCGAACATTTTCACGGTCAATTTTCCCGTCAATGTGTTTTGCTGGCTGGGGTGATAGGAACATAGTAACCAGTGATCTCCCTTCGGGAACTTCGCAGTCATCAGTTCGTAAGTAGCGCCGTGAGAAAACTTCAAATTGCGGACCGCAAGTATTTTGAGAATCCGGTCAAAGGCAATCTTACCCAAACATACGATGACCCTGGGTTGGATAATTTGAATTTCTCTTTCCAGATACGGCTGACAATTGTTCAACTCTTCGGAACTGGGTTTGTTATCGGGAGGAGCGCAACGGGCGGACGCCGCGATGTACATGTCCTTCAGGAGGAGACCATCGCTTCGGGACTCAGCCGAGGCTTGATTCGCGAACCCAGCCCGATGCAACGCCGGATACAAAAACCCACCCGACGCATCTCCCGTGAATTGACGTCCCGTACGGTTCGAGCCGTGCGCGCCGGGCGCAAGCCCGACGACCAACACGCGCGCCTTTGGGTCGCCAAAGCCCGGCACCGGCTTGCCCCAATACTCTTCATCCTTGTATGCCTTGCGCTTGACGCGCGCCACTTCCTCGCGCCACTCCACCAGTCGCGGACATTTCCGGCAGGCGACGATCTCCCTGTTCAGTTTTTCAAGACTCATACTCAAATTGTATCCCATCGCCGGTTGAATTTTCGTGAATTCGGACTACACTATAAATACAGGCAAGGAGTAAACCAATGAAACCATTTCGCAAACATGTGGGCATCGCGATCGATGGCGGGGGCATCCGCGGCGTCATTGTGACGCGCGCCCTGACGCTGATGGAAGAAGCCATGAAAAAATCCTGTCACGAGGTGTTCCGGCTGGCGGCTGGCACATCCACTGGCTCCATTATTTCGGCGGCAATCGGTGCAGGCTTATCGGCGCAGAAGATCAATCAACTCTACGTTGACCTCGGAGGTATTGTCTTCAAACCATCCTGGCGGACGTCTCTTTGGCCCCTGACAAAATACCGCTACCCGCAGGAACCGTTCAAGAAAGCGTTATTGGACAATATCGGCGATTTGAAAATGGGCGATTATTGGAAAGCCAGGAAACCCACCGACATAGTCATCACCACATACGACCTGCTGACCAGCAAAACCCGTTTCATCAAACCCTGGAAAAAGGAATACAGGGATTTCCCTGTGACCACAGCCGTGCTGGCATCCAGTTGTGTTCCCTCCTACTTTCCCGTAGTGGAGGGGAGATTTGTGGATGGCGGTGTTGGCGCGTATGCCAATCCTTGTTATATAGCGGCGTATGAAGCCTTGAAGTGCCTCCGCTGGAAACCAGAGGAGACCACCCTGATTAGCCTTGGTACAGGGCGCCCGCCATCGTTAAAGCCGGGAGAGCCGGAAAAACTTGTCGCGTGGCAATGGCTGGAACCCGTCGAAGATGCGTTCTTCGCATCCACCAGCGACCAGCAGATCCACCTGGTGGAGACCTTCTTCCCGAAACTCGACTTCCGTCGTTTTCAGGTGGACCTGACAGAATATATCGCGATGGATAACCCAAGCAAGATCGACGAATTGATCGGATATGGCGAAAAATTAGGAAAGATGATCCTGAACGACCAGGTCGATTCATCCCTGGGTATCAAAGCAAGCCTGCCTCAGAGAAAAAAGGGTTAGAAAAATGGAGTGAACAACGCACCCGCAGGCAGGATCAGCCAGAAGATCAACAGTGCCTGCAGGACCGCGGCAAACAAAGGATGACCACTCAGCCTGCGGGTGATCTCACCTTGTAACAAACTCAAGCCTAAAACCAACAGGCCAGTCAACGAACCGAGCACGCCGGAGGTTGAGCCGAGGGTCAGCAATAAGATCAAGTACACGTAGAACGGGAACAAACTGATCAACGTTGATAGAACACGGTAGATTGACTTTCCCGGCGCCGCAACGGACAACGCGTGCGCCTCGAGCATGCCTATCCAGAATCCCAGCGCAGTGAGCGGGATGAAGATCAGCACCCACGCAAAGCGGACTCCCACAGGCGGGACCAGCCCAATGCCGGAGCGATACAGAATGGTGACGGAAGTAAACAGGGCGAGGTTGAACAGTAAAGCCGAGCGCCATCCATTTTTCATGGAGGGAGGTTGCGCGTTGAACTGTCGGATTCTTCCTTCAACGCCGGGCATCCTCCCAAACCAGTACAGCATGAACATCAAGAGACCATATCCGCCGAGGAAGCCGCCGTAGATCAAGTTGAAGGTTGGGCTGGGAAGCGGAATGAGTACATACAAGGTCATGACCACGCCAGAGAGCGGCAGGGCAATCAACCACAGCCACAACTTAGCCCAGACAAGTTTTTTCGGACTGATAATCGTGATCTGCGAGACCGATGAGGCTGTTGGCAATCGATTTGTGAACCCGGTCAAGGAAAGGAAAATACCCAGGATCGTGCTGAACCAAAGAATGATCCGCAGGGAACTGAGGATGGGGATATGCGAGGATGCTTCAGGGAATGCCCAATCCTGCGCCGCGGAAATGACACGTGGCGAATAAACTTCGTAATTATGGACGAGTGCATCGAACAACATCCATTCGCGCGGGGAATCACCTGCACAGGATGTCACTGCTTCTTCACACAATTTCGTCATCAGAAGTTGCGCGCCTTCTGTGGTGAGGATGTCTTCCCATGCGCCTGTAATCAATAACATTGGAACAGGCGGATTCACCGGGCTAAGAGACTGTACCCACTCCAAATCCGAGTCGGTGGTGCCGGTGAAAAACTCGGATTGGGCGTTCGTCCCCAGGTTGACCTGCGCACCGAGTAAAACCAGCCTTGCCGGGCGGATTGGTCCAAGCACGGAACTTTGCAGTGCCAC
>JBFYRY010000405.1:0-2620 GCA_041302025.1 Chloroflexota bacterium
TCGTAGCCGTCCACGCGGATGGGAAGCCCATAATCGTAGTCTGTCTCGTTGACGACCGCAGAGCCCTGGACGATCAGGTTGCCTGAGTCGAGTTCGATGCGCAGGTAATAGGGTTGTCCCTTTGTAACGGGGACCGGTCTGTCGAACTGGAACGTGATTTCGCTCCCGCGCAGACTGCCGTCCATGAGGAAATCCCCGGTCAACGAGGCGGCGGCAAGGATATGTTCGGGTGTTGGTCCCGGCATATCGGACAGAACCAGTTTGATGGTCGAAGGTGAAGCGCTGGTGTTTCCCGCATATCCGAGTCTGACGGATTCGATCTTCCCTTCGGCGTTCGCCACGAAACTTGTGTCGTACGGGAATCCCGCCTGTATGGATCCGCCGGTGGGAAATGGGACTGGCTGGTTATAGCCGCCTTCGGCTGTCTGGTATATCACGTTGATCGGACCGGGCACGTTCTCGAAGATCCAGCGCGAAGCCGCGATGCGCGGTTCGGTGCGAAGGTAGATGCTGTGGAATGCGAATGCCCAGGCGGCGGTGAGGGCGATGACGATGAAGGCGAGGATGGAACGGGTAATGTTTGCGGTGTTGCGTAAGCGGTGATTGGTAATTGGTAATTGTTCGAAGACCACCCATGCCGCCATCATCGCCAACAGCGGATAGATGGGCAGTTGGTAACGCATGGTGGGGTTGAACTGGAGCGACTGCCAGGTGAAATACGCGGCGGTCCAGACCCAGAGCAAAATGTGGCGCCGCTCACCTTTGAGGATGCGCCAGCCCATGACGAGAAAACCGATCCATGCAAGAATGCCGAGGGGCAGGCCAAGTCCCCAGGCGGTCAGGTTTATGAATGAATAGAAATGCGAACGACGCGCCCATTGCAGGTTCCACGGCAGGTCGGCATCTCCTGTTGCCTGGGCGCGCTGTTCCTTGATGTTGGCGATCCAATGTTCGCTGGGGAGCAGACCGTCGAAGGCATACGGTTGGAAGATGCGGAAGGAGATCAATGCGGCAAGTCCGCCTGCGACAAGACAGGTAATGATCAGGATCCAGTAATCCGTGTCCAGTTTGTGTGAGCCGCCTTGAGTCTTGTCGATCCAATAGCGCACCGCGAACGCGCCCGGCAGTAAAACCGCCAGCGGATAAATGTTCACCTTCGACGCCAGCGCCATGCCGAAGGCAAAGCCGAAGCCAATGCTGAGCCAAAGGAGATGGCTGGAGAGTAGAGACTTGAGAATAGTATGTTGTATAGGCTGCAACTCGTTTGCACCTTCACTATTCTCTACTCTCTGTTTTCCATTCTCAATAATCACCACCGCAAAATAAATGGCGAGGAATGCAAAGGGGTTGACGAACAGGTCGGTTGTGAAGAAATGCGACTGCTGGATCTGCATCACCGCCAGCGAGGAGAACAGCGAAGCCAGCAGACCTGTCCGCTGGCCGTACAGGCGGGAGACAATGAAATACAGGATCAGGATCGTGAACAGGTCGGAGAGCGCCGAGGTTTGCCGTCCGACCACCTTGAAATCCAGGTTGTTGGTTGCCTCTGCCGCGATGCGGACGATGTTCATCGGCAGGTTGCCGTACACGAAGAATGCAAACCCGCGATTGTATGGATTCAATGTGGATGTCTTGCTGTTGAAGTAATCGCCGATGCCGAGCCATTCCTTTTGTTCGGGCGGGCAGGCTTCCACCGAGAGGTCCGCGTTTGCACATTGATGCGCCCGCAAATTTCCCACCACAGCCAGAAGGAAGTTTTCGTCGGGGTGCTGGTTTCCATTGTCGCCCCAATCCAGTCCGGTGAGGCGCAGATAGCCCGCCACCAGGAGGACGAGCACGAGGAGAATATCGTAAAGCCAGGAATGTTTTTCGCGATAAGTCATGGTTTCCCATCGTGTCACCCTGAGTTGTGGCGAAGGGTCTCTCCCAATAATAAAGAGATTCTCACCTGCGCTCCCCGGCACTTGCGCCCGGGGCAAGTGTGCGTGCGGTGCAAGTGTCGCTCCCTGCGGTCACTCAGAATGACATTCTAAGTTTAATTGGCCGGCACAAAAAAGATCCAGAATTCGTGACCAACGATGTCTGATGGATGGAGTTCCAACCGGCCGTTCGGGTATAGCGATTGAAGGACGTCCAGCGTTTCCTGGTCGTTCCCGTTTGGGTCATTGATGTTTGCCTTCACCATGAACAACTTCGGACCCGGGATCGTGGCAGTTCCTGAAATGTCATCGCGCCACATCGCCATATCGCGGTTGGGGATGCCCGCCCAGACCGCAGGCAGGCGCGTATCCACCCAGTGCGGATACGGCACCACCCACACGTTGTCGGCGCTCCCGTATGTCTGTTCGAAATCCCTGACCACCGCGCCCATCTCGGACGTATTCCAGGCGGACTGGCGGAACATCTGATGGAATTGATTGAAGACCAGCTCGTAATTCTGCGAGGCGGACGCGTACAACAGGATGCCCGTCACCACCCAGATCAGGACGCTTCGCATCTTTCCACGCCCGAGGCTGGTGATGAGACCATCGAGCGCCATCGCCCCGATAATGAACACCGGGATGTACGCGCCGCTTGTCCGGTTCAGCGCGGGATTCTCACCGGGGAACGCGATCGAGAG
>JBFYRY010000161.1:0-8728 GCA_041302025.1 Chloroflexota bacterium
GTGGGCGTGAGGAAATTATCCTGCACGACGATGAACTCCACTTTGGATTCGTCGCGCAAAATTTCGACTGTGCGGTTGACGTCCGCGTGCTGGTTGATCAGGCAGTTGGTTGCCACTGCGTAGATCAACTTGATGTCGTTGTCGAGTTTTTCGGCGCCGCGAATGCCGTCAGCCTGGGTCATCTCTTTTCCGCGTAACACAGCCTCGGTCCAGAGAAAGACCGGGATGCTCGCTTTGACGGGATTCTCTCCAGTGGGGAAAACCGTCCACAAACCACCGCCGTCCGGGGCTTGTAATCCCAATCCGCTTGCCCAACCACCCGGCACACCGACATTCCCCGTGATCGCCGCCAGCACACATCCCGCACGGACGACCTGCTCACCGTAGGCGCGGCGTTGCATACCGTAGCCCTGATACAACACGGACGGCTTGATCGCGGCGTATTCGCGCGCGATGCGAGCGATGGTCCCCGCCGGAACCGCCGTGATGGACTCTGCCCATTGCGGAGTCTTCGGTGTGCCATCGCGCGTGCCGAGAATGTAATCACTGTAACTCTCCGCACCCTCGACAGGCATCTGAGACGAATCAAAACCGACACAATGCGTGCGGACGAACTCGGCATCGTAGAGATTCTCAGTGAGCATCACATACGCCATCGCGCTCATCATGGCAGTATCGGTGCCGGGTCGAATCGCGATCCACTCGTCCGCCAATGCCGCCGCACTCAACGAATGACGGGGATCAATGCAAATCACGTGCGCGCCATTCTGCCGCGCCAGTTTTACAAAGTAATCGCTGTTGGTGCCGTCGCGCATCTCGGCAGGGTTCCAGCCCCACATGATGATGTACTTCGCGTTCAGCCAATCCTGCCGCTGATTGCCGATCACAAGCGTGCCGTACACGGTGGGCGTGGCAAGGTTGGTCGCCGCCCATGAATACGAGTTGTAAATACCAAGACACCCGCCGTAGAGATTCATCAAACGCCGCGCGACGTGCGAGCCGTTGAGTTGATTGTATGAGCCAGTGCCATACGGGACGAACAAAGCGGATGATCCGTACTCGCGCTTGACCCGCTCCATTTGGGATGCGACTTCATCCAAAGCCTCCTCCCACGAAATGGGACGCATCTCTCCGCTCCCGCGCCTGCCGACTCGTTTCAGCGGCTGGGTCAAACGCTCAGGGTGATACTGACGTCGCAAGTAGGAACGTCCGCGCACACAGGCGCGCAATTGCGGTGCGGCGACCGTATCCGGGCGATCATCCGTTTCGAGGCGCACGATACGCCCATCGCGTACGGTGGCGATCAGCAGGCAACGTCCGCCGCAGTTATGGGCGGGACACCCGACGCGGATCCGTTTTTCAGATGTTGCAGGAGGCTTGGATATTTGCATATCCCCAGTGTACAAAGTTCACTCCGCAGGAGGAAGTGATGGAGGTCATGGATTTGGACTGACAATTCCGGTTTACAAAACAAAAAGGACTGGTTTCGAAGCCAGTCCTTTTCATCATCATGGCTTTGGTGTTGCAGTTGTTTCCTCCAAAGGAATAATTCTTCCGGCGAAAATCAGCGGACCCTTATCCGGCACGTCTGCGGTGCGCCCCAGCGGCATGATGGGGCGGTTGATCTGGGAGACACCGTCCGGTGCATAGAGCATTTGGTACAGAAGTGATTCTTCCCAAACTCCCCCGCCAAGAATGTCCTTGCCTTTGGGTTCGCCATTGGGGCGTCCTGAACCGGCAAGGATACCGGCGTAACTGCTCAAGTCCATGTTTTGAAGGGCGAGCGCCAGATTTGATTGATGACAGGAAGAGCAGGACAACGAGCCGGGATACCACAAATTGGATTCAAGGAACAGCGGCTGGACATCTCTGCCGAAAACCGCTTCACAAGCCTGTCCTTTGATATCGGTGAACGTGAACTTGTCTGTCTCAGGGACACCTGCTGTCACCCATGCACCGATCAGGTCCACCGCCGCGACTTGACACTTGTTGAATGCGCCTGAGTCAGCGCCCATGCTTTGAACGGGCAGTGTGGCGGGGATGAGGGTGGGGATCGGGGTACGGTCCACTTTTGCATCTGCCTGTTCACAGGTAAACGTGAGCCCGCAGGAGGAAACATAGACAATGCTAAACATCAGTCCCAAAACCAGCATGAGACCAATGATGGCTCCAAAGATCATTTTTCGAACATCATTCATGGATTACTCCTCCCCTGTTATTGTGCCTTGAGTGTGCGGATGAAATTGACCACATCCCAGCGTTCGCGCACGGTCAAATTTTCGTTGAGGGCGGGCATGCGGTCTGTTACGCCGTTGGTAACGGTCAGGAACAGGGCGCCGTCGCTTTTGTCCTGAACAACGGGCAATGTCAGGTTGGCAGGTTTGAACTTAACGAGGAACGGGGCAATCGTTCCATTCCCGTCGCCGGCAGGACCGTGGCACATCTGACAGTGAAGCGCAAAGAGTTGCGCGCCCCGGGCAACGGATACTTCATCCGCCGGGACGGGGTTTTCGGGCGCGCCCATGTTCGGGATGGCAATCGCTCCCTCGACCGGTATCGAGCGTTCGGGAGGATGAAGCGGGTTTTCCATCTTCTTGAAGGACGGTTGAATCTCCATGAAGACGGGCCAGTCAATCTTGATGATGTCGTATGTGAACAGCATCCCGATGCCGCCCAACACACCGACCACACCAAGCACCAAAAACAGTTGTTTGAAAAGTCTCATAGGTGTTGTGCCTCTGCTTCTTTCACGGATTCAGCGCCCAGTTTTTTCAGGATATCCGTGACTTTCTTTTCGTCAGGCGGCGTACATTCGATCAGGATGCCGATCTTGCCATCGCTGATCTCGGGCACGTATTTCATCGGGCGGTAGGAAGGGAAATAACTATCCAGAAATACGCCGAGGAAGGTGGAGAGTAACATGCCGAGCATCGTCATCTCGAAGATCACGATGATCGCCGGTGGGACGGGCGCGAATGGCTGTCCGCCCACCTGAATCGTGTACATGTTCGGCGCGATGAACGACAGGAACACTCCCAGGGCGAAACCAGCGCCAGCGCCGCCCATTGCAAAGCGCGGAACGTTCGTCCACTGGGCGGGGCGACCAAGCATGGCTTCGGTGACCGGGATGCCGGAGATGACGTTCATACAGTCGTCGTGGATGCCCATGAGACGGAGTTGATCGATGGCGTCGGCGGCAGGCTCAAGGTCCGAAAAGACCGCCAGAATGGATTTATCTTCAGTCATGTCTTTCTCCTATTCCAATTCGCTGACCGTCACGACAGTCTCGCGTCCATATTTCTTGAGCGAGTGTGCCATATGACCCTCCTGCACTTCCCAGACCGGGATGAGCGGCACCAGTTTGGATGCCGCCATGTAGAGCAGGATGAAAAACGCCAGCGTGCCGATGCCCATGGGGACTTCGATGCCGGGCTGGTACAAGCGCCAGGTAAAGGGCATACGGTTGATGGTGACGGACACAGGAACAATGATGTAGCGTTCAAACCACATGCCAACATTGATCAACATACCCACGACGAAGAGTAACCACGGCGTGGAGCGCCATTTCTTATTCCAAAGCGTTGCCCAGGGGATCGCCACATTGACAATCAGCATGGTGAACCACATCCAGCCGAGCGGACCGGCTTCATGCCAGTGGAGCATGGTCTTCGTCCACTTGTCGCCGCCGTACCACTGCACAATGTAATCGTTGAAGAAGAAGTACGCCCATGTCATGGAGATGATGAGCATGAGTTTACCAATTCCCTCGAAATGTTCGGGACGAATGAAATATTTCATGTTCTTCATCGTGCCACGCACAACCGCAAGCACCATCACCACCGCGCCCATGCCGGAGTGCAGGGCGCCGACAATGAAGTAGGGACCGAAGATGGTGGAACTCCAGCCGGGGCGGGTCGCCATGGCGAAGTCCCAGGAAACGATGGTGTGGACCGAGAACATGACCGGGATGATCGCAAAGGCAAAGATGTTCAGCGCACTGCGCAAGTGCGCCCATTCGCCCTCGGTTCCGCGGAAGCCGAGCGCCAGGATCTTGTAGACGGTCTTGCGCCAGCCCGTGGACTTATCGCGCGCCATTGCCAGGTCCGGGATGAGCGGCAGGAAGAGGTACATGGTGGAGGAAAGCAGGTAGGTGGTGATCGCCAGCAGGTCCCAGGAAAGAGGCGAGTGGAAGTTGGGCCACAGTCCGCGCTGGTTGGGAATGGGCATGAGCCAGTACGCCAGCCAGACACGTCCCATGTGCATGAATACGCTAAAGCCCGCCTGCACCAACCCAAAGGTGGTCATCAATTCAGCCGCACGCGTGAACGGACGGCGGAACTCGGCTTTGAACACACGCAGGATAGCGGAGATGAACGTCCCGGCATGGCTGATACCGATCCAGAACACGGTGTTCACAAGGAAGATGCCCCAGTAGTCCGGGCGCATCACGCCTGCCAACCCCTGACCGTCCCTGATCAGGAGGTACCACTGGAAGAACAGGCAGTAAATGACTACAACTGCCAGGATGCCAAACACCACCCAGAACTTCCACGAGGTGGTGTGCATGGATTCCATGACCATCTCATTCATCGCGCCGCGCGGCATCGGGTCGAGCATGAGATGCTCTTCGCGCAGATGTTCCTCGTGCGATTTATGAGTATGTTCGTTGTGTTTCTTGTGATCGGTCATTGTTAACCTCCCTTGAGATAGGTCACGCGCGGAAGCGTGCCCAATTCATCAAGATGATGTTCGGCGCGGGAAGTACGCGCCAGTTGAACGACCAGGCTTTCGGGGTTATCAATGCGTCCGAAGGTGATCGCGTTCGCAGGACAAGCCTGTGCGCATGCTGTGGTGAATTCGCCATCTTCCACTTCGCGTCCCTCCGATTTCGCCTTGTCCTGCGCCTTGTGGATGCGCTGGATACAAAATGTGCATTTCTCCATCACACCCTTGCGGCGGACAGTCACATCGGGGTTGAACTGATTGGCCAGGATGGTGATCTCAGGGCGGACGCGGTCATCCTGATAATCGAACCAGTTGAACGAACGCACCTGATAGGGACAGTTATTACCGCAATAGCGTGTGCCGACACAACGGTTATAAACCTGCAGGTTGATCTGTTCAGCCTGACTGTGCACCGTGGCAAACGCGGGACAGACCGGCTCACAGGGAGCCTTGCCGCATTGCTGGCAGAGCATGGGCTGGTAATCGGTCATCTTGATTTCGGGATACTCACCCTCCCAGAAACGCTCCGTGCGGATCCAGTGCATCGAGCGACCGTACCCCGCATCCTCCTCACCGACGTATGCTATGTTGTTCTCCATCGCGCACGCGGCAACGCACGCCTGACAGCCCGTGCAGATGTCCATGTCAATGACCATGCCCCATTTGCCGTCGGCTTCTTCAGAGATCGCGCCCTTCATGTGTAATTTATTCAGGTCTACATTCATGGTTGTCATTTCTAATGCTCCTCACCAAGTCCTTCGCCATACACACCGATGCGGCTCTCAAGGCGGGACAAAACTTGTTTCCTGCCGGTCTTCTTCACTTCGACCTTCATGCCTGCGAACGCAAGGTCGCCCGCTTCATTCAAATGGACTCCCAATACATCCGCAGGATTCGAGCCGCGCCCAGCCGCAAATTGACCGTAGACAGTGTGACCCTGCCCGAACGGCATGGCGATCACATCCGGACGGATGGCTGGGTACAAATAAACGGGCGCTTCCACGCTCCCAGCCTCGCTCACGATCTCGATAACATCGTCGTTGTCAATGCCGAGTTCATGCGCGGTTTCGGGATTCATTTCGATCCACGTGTTCCACATGACCGTCGTGGTGGGGTCGGGTAATTCCTGCAACCAGGGTTTATTCGCGCCCGCCTCAGCCAGCGTCGGTGAGACGAACGGCAGGAAGAAGAATTCTCCTTCACCCGCGAACTCGGCAACACCAGGGTTCAGTCTCTTTGCCAGTGCGGTAGATGCGGCGGGACTTGATAACGCCGGTGACGAGAACCACCAGCCGCCATGTTGTTGGAAGTACGCCGTAAAGGTGTTGATCTCGGGTCCAAAGAAGGAACCGTCCGATTCGCCGACAAGCCCTGACAATTTGCTTTGAATGAATTCGACTTCATCTGCAAAGGGCAGGGCTTCGGGTGCAGCGGCAATAAACACGTCCGCTGTTGCGCGCGTGTTGAAGTAGGGAGAGACAACAGGCTGGGCGCCGGAAAGGGTCGGCTTTGACGAAACAACCGCACGCTGATAGCCCCATGACTCCAGTCCGTGATGGTCGGGGAAGATGTAATCGGAGGCGACAGCCGTCTCATCGGGGAATGTAGCGAACGAAATCACCTGCGGAACGGATTTCAACGCATCTGCAAACCCAAAGTGTGACGGCAGTTCAAAAACCGGATTGACGCCATGCACGAACAAAACCTTCACGCCGCCGCTCTTCATCTTCGCGATGAAATCTGTCATTTCCTTTGCGTTTGCGGGACGATGATATGCATCCTGGTTTGGCGCAAGCGGAGTGATAAACACGCCGCCGGGCAGACCAAAGTTACCAACTGCCGCATTCAAAGCCAAAACAGATTCGGCTGTAGCAAGCCCATTGCTCTGCCCCAACGCCGCGCCGCCGGGGATGGCAAGCGGGTGGTGTGCTTTGACGAGCAATTCGGCGATATGTTGAAGCTTTTCCAATTCCACGCCGGATTCTTCAGCAACGACAGCCGGATCGACCGAAGCGAACGCCGCAGGGATCGAGCCGCCTTTTGCCTCAGCCACGAGTCTGCCAATTGCAAGCGCGACCAAGCCCTCGGTCCCGGGGCGAAGCGGGACCCATTCGTCCGCTTTGGATGCAGTCTGTGACATCCGTGCTTCAAATTGAATGAAGTAGCCGCGTCGTTCGGGATTGCCGCGGCGCATCTTCGCAAATCCGCGGGTGAAGGCAACCGGCGAAATCCAGGTCTCGAGGAAGTTCGCGCCGAATGAAAGGACAACATCCGAGTTCTCAAGATCGAAGAACGGCATCGCAGACTTTCCGAAAAGATTCTCAGCCGCCTTGCTCAGGGTGGCGCGCGCCTCGAACATTCCCAGCGCCCCAAAACGGATTGGAGCGGGTGCGCCGATGGCTTTTGCGAGATCAGACACGAGGTCGAAAAGATGATCGGGTGCCATGCCCATCAGGAAGGCGATCTCGGATGGTTTGTTGGTCTTGAGCGCATCCGAAACGATCTGGACGGCGGCGTCCCATTCCAATGTGTCTTTTGAAAGTTTGGCGTCACGATTTTGTTTGGTGGGGTTTTCGACACGATCAGGGTTATACAAGCCTTGCAAAGTGGCTTGTCCACGCGCGCAGGTCTTGCCGAGGTTGACAGGGTTGTTCGCGTTGCCCTCGGCTTTGATGGCGCGTCCCTGCATGGTGCGGACGACAAGTCCGCAAGCCGCGGCACATTCGCGGCAGGTGGTGGCGTAATAGGTGCTCAAGCCGTTGTAGGTGTATTCGGGCATCTTCGTGTACGGCTCGCGTTCGACATAACGCGAAGCGGGACCGCACCCTGTGAGGACAGCCGTGGTCGCCGCGCCTGCAGTGGCTACTTTGAGAAAATCACGCCGGGAAATTTGTTTGCTCATGATATGTTCCTTTTCGCCCGGTCTAATAATGACAGGTCCCGCAGTCGGTAAGCTTGATCAGTTTCTCTGCATCGTCACCGGCTTTTTCCTTGTGACAATTAAGACACCAGCCCATGTTCATGATCTGCGGATTTTCCGCGATCTCCATCTTGCTGAGGTCGCCGTGACAGTCTTCGCAGTTCACGCCCGCCGCAATGTGCGGACGGTGGTTGAAATGCACGAAGTCCGGCACCTGCGCCACGGGAATCCATGCGATGTCTTTGCCCTCTGCGATGTATTCCTTCAAGACCGCCAGCCGCGGACTGGTATCCGTTTTGGCGATCTGTTGGTGACAGCCCCAGCATTTCGTCAACGTGGGCAGACCGGAGGACGCTCCGCGCAATGCGCCGGGGTGACAGTATAAACACTGCACCTGCAAATTGACGTGGATATCGTGCCTGAACTGGATGGGCTGTTCGGGCGGCTGTTGCAGGGTGTAGACCCCATATGCAAGCAGGCTGAACAACGACAACGCCGCGATCAGCGCGGCGATCCGCCCCATTGGACTGATGATCCATTCGAAAAATTTCCTGATCATGAATACTCCTATGACAAGGTTTTATGATTAGGACTTACGCAAAACCACTCGAGCACACCGCGAATTTCGCTAATTCACGCGAATTGTTTAAAAAAATCGTGATAATTCGTGGCAAAAGGTTTTGAACTGCGTAAGCCCTGATGATGTTCGCGTCTTGTAACAATAAGAAATGGCAGGCATTGTTGAACGGCTGTAACCGATAATGAACCCTGCAAACGCAATACTCGCCCCTGTCACTTTATCTAATGATGGGACGAGCATATGTAGATATACCGCACTCGGTCACAAATTGCACTTTTTTAGAAGGTGGAAAGCGCAATTTGTGACCGTGGGTATTATAACGACAAGACCAAACCATGAGACTCAACTCATTCTCCTCACCGTCGCTGAACCCCGCCAGCAACGCCGCGGATTATACTGCAAAAGCACATCGAAGTACATATAAACGGTAGTATTCGGCAGAATTTTACGCATGATATACTTGAAAATATGAAGAGATTTTTCCGCATTCTGATCGCGATCGT
>JBFYRY010000162.1:0-8715 GCA_041302025.1 Chloroflexota bacterium
AACAAAAGACACCCAAAGAGTCGCAAAATGTAGGATATGTAAGCGTGTCCCACCCACAGCATAGGTTGTACGGGAAGATTGTAAAAGTGCTGGAGTGGCAGGCGGGATGCTGTCAAATTGAAGCCCCAGACGGAGGTTATGAGAAAATATCCAGCGACTGGGTGGAAAGCGTACCGGCAATTATAGTCTTGGAAACGACATCGGAAATCTGGGTGGGGGTGACAGAACTGCAAACTCTGGTCAAAATGAAAGTAGGCATGCGCGCGCATTCGACAGAGGAGGCAGATCATGGAAACGATACGGCAACAGGAAAACGAGAGCATATTGGAACCACCAGCAGACAATCTGGCAATGATCTGGGAGGAACTGCCAGCAGAGAAACACCGCGAAGCACTGCAAGCGCTGGTGTTGCTGCTGGTCAAAGGGGTGCAGCAGGGCGAAAAAGATGAGTAGCCAGTCTAAAATCCAAAGCGTGCATTTGGAGCGCACCGCATACGTCTACATCCGCCAATCCAGCATGCGGCAGGTGGAAGAGAACCTCGAAAGTCAGGATTTGCAATACCAGTTGGTTAAACGTGCGCAAGGATTGGGTTGGGATACAGCACGCATCACGGTCATTGATGATGATTTGGGAAAATCAGCGGTCAGTTCAATCCAGCGCGTGGGCTTTCAAAACCTGGTGACCGCGGTTGGATTGGCACAGGCAGGCTTGATCCTGGTCACGGATGTTTCGCGGCTGGCGCGCAACTGCTCGGACTGGTATCGTCTGCTGGATCTGGCTTCGTTGTGCAACACCTTGATCTCGGATGCCAGCGGCATATATGATCCGCGCATCTATGATGACCGGTTGCTGCTCGGATTGAAAGGCACCTTCTCCGAAGCGCAGTGGTACAACATGCGGACACAATTGGGTGCAGCCCGTGAGAACAAAGCCAAACGCGGGGAACTGCGGACAAGATTAGCCATTGGTTTCGAACGGACCGAAGACGGCAAAGTGTTGAAGACCTCCGACTTGCGCGTGCAAGCCGCCCTGCAGCTGGTATTCGATCAATTCGAGCGTCTGGGCAGTGGACAAAAAGTGCTGCGCTATCTTCGCGATGAACACCTGACTCTGCCGCGCAACCAACATGGCAAAGTCGAATGGGTGCGCGCCTCGTACCAGATCATCTATAGCATTCTCAAGCAACCCGCATACGCCGGAGCATATGTGTATGGCAAACACCACCGCGTCCACCTGCCTGGCGATCAATATCAAGTGGTCACCCATCTCCTCCCGCAGGCGGAATGGCCCGTTCTGCTGCCAGACGTGTATCCGGCGTATATCACTTGGGAGCAGTATCAAGCCATCCAGCGCCAACTGGCTGAAAATGCGCAAGGCAAACAATGGAAACGCGGTGCACCACGTAAAGGCCCGGCCTTGCTCACCGGCATGGTGCTGTGCGCACGCTGTGGGCGCGCCATGCATGTGCATTACACCCATTCGAGCGCCTACATCTGCGATCATGATACCAACCAGTATGCTGCGCCGCGCTGCCAGAACTTCACCATCGCGCATATCGATCAAGCCATCGCGTGCCTGGTGCTCGAAGCCCTGAAGCCTGCACGCTTGGAAGCAGCGCTAACCGCGCTCAAACAACTCGAAAGTGGATGTCAGGAACTGGCGCGTCAATGGCAGATGCGTCTTGAACAGGCGCGGTATGATGCCGAACTGGCCCGCCGCCGCTACGAGCGCGTGGATCCCGACCTGCGTTTGGTCGCGGCTGAGTTGGAGCACGATTGGGAACAAAAACTCTCGGCACAGCAAAAACTCGAACAGGAGTGGCAAGCCTTTCAGCAGCAACGTCTCCTGCCGCTCGCCGCCGCTGACCAAACTGCCATTCGCCAGCTCGCGCAAGATCTGCCCGCCCTCTGGTTTTCCTCCACTACTTCGGCGGAGAATCGCAAACGCGTTTTGCGCGCTCTCATTCAAAATGTCACGCTCGACTCTTTTTCCAAGCCCGGCTTCAGTTTACTCAAGGTGCTCTGGCAGAGTGGTACAGTCACCACCGTTGCTGTCCCGCGTCCCGGACAGGGAACGCCGCCTGCCACCAACGTAGCCAATCGTTTGCGGCAGTTGGCTGCCCACCTGCCCGATGATCAGATCGCGGATGCGCTCAATGCCGAAAACTTCCCCACCGCCACCGGTTTACCCTGGACGCTGGCACGGGTGCGCGCTGTTCGCCGAAAACACCACATTCCCAGCGCCTGTCCCTATCACTCAGATAACGCGCTTCCGCGAGCGGATGGCTTGATCCCTGCCGCTGTGGCGGCAAAGAAACTCGGTGTTTCACGCTGCATGATCTCGGATTGGTTCCGGGATGGGCTGCTCTCTGGACATCAGCGTTCCCCCCGCGCTGCTTTATGGATTCGCCTGAATGAAGATAATCTCCAACGCCTCAATGGCGCTGCGGTTCTACGCGATGAAATGATTCCCTGGCGCTCTGCCGAACAATTACTCAACTTGAATCCCAATCAAATCCGCGCTATGATGCTTGTAGGCACTTTAATTCCCTATCGTATTCGTGTTGGCAGACATGCCCAGTGGTTCCTCCTGCCTACTCCTATAGTTCATGCCCAGTGAGGTGCATTGTGTTTACAACAATGGGTTGTTGGCCGCGTAAGAATAGCGATTCCAGGTTTGTGGTGCTCCGACATTTGGAATTAATATGTCTGGTTGAATGAACCGCATTATACAAGGCGAAATAAATTTATAAAGACCGGTGTGTTTCCATAAACTCAACGATCAACTTACCATTTTCATCATAAAATGACCGTGCACTAAAGGGTGGATCGCCGCGCTTCATCGCATGGATTTTTGATAACAACACCGGCAAATCTTCCACAACGGGAAATTCACCAATCTTCTCGAACGGAATCCACTCCGCCAAGCCTTCCTTCGATGGCTGCGGCTCACCACCAGTCCATTCCCCACTGAAAAAGTAGAGAGCAATCCCCATCTCACCCGCATCGACGATCAACGTGCCACACAGCCACAAGTCCGCGCGGAGGCCGGTCTCTTCGAATAGTTCGCGTTTCGCGGCGGAGAGGACATCCTCCCCTCGTTCGATGTGACCGCCGAGTCCGTTGTATTTGTTCGCCCACAAACGCTTGGTCGGCGCGCCTTTGAGCAATAAATACGATTCCCCGCGCCGCAAAAAGATCGCGGTGCGGGGAATGACGGTATATCTATCTTTGGTTACGCCCTGGTCCGATTGAGGCATATAAAAGTATCGTCATTGCGAGGGCGGTGATTTTCCGCCCGAAGCCAATCTCCAACTTGTGAGGGGATTGCTTCGTCGCTGCTACGCGGCTCCTCGCAATGACAGGTAAAAGCTACGCCACGGTAATGCTCTTATCCAGATACACATCCTGGATCGTGTTCAGGAGCTTGGCGCCTTCTGCCATCGGGCGCTGGAAGGCTTTGCGTCCCGAAATGAGACCCTGTCCGCCCGCGCGCTTGTTGATCACAGCAGTCATTGCCGCGTCGCCAAAGTCGTTCGCGCCCGAAGCGCCGCCGCTGTTGATGAGACCGGCGCGTCCCATGTAGCAGTTCGCCACCTGGTAGCGGCACAGGTCAATGGGATGATCGCTGGCGAGTTCGCTGTACATGCGCTTGTCCAGTTTGCCGTAGGAACTATCGCCCGTGTTCAACGCCAGGAAGCCGCCGTTGTTCTCCGGCAGTTTCTGCTTGATGATGTCCGCCTGCAGGGTCACGCCAAGATGATTCGCCTGACCGGTGAGATCCGCCGAGACATGATAATCCTTATCCTTTTTGAAGGCAGGATTACGCAAGTAGCACCACAGCACGGTAGCCATGCCGAGTTCGTGAGCAAGAGAAAATGCCTGCGCGACTTCGATGATCTCGCGATGGGAATCATCCGAGCCGAAATAGATCGTCGCGCCGACGGCGGCTGCGCCCATTTCATATGCCTGCTCGATCGTGCCGAACATGATCTGTTCGAAGCTATTCGGGTAGGTCAGCAGTTCATTGTGGTTGATCTTCACAAGGAAGGGGATCTTGTGGGCGTACTTACGAGCCATCATACCCAACACACCAAATGTCGAAGCGACGGCATTGCATCCGCCTTCAATGGCAAGCTTGATTATATTTTCCGGGTCGAAGTAATCGGGGTTCTTGGCGAAACTCGCGCCGCCCGAATGCTCGATGCCCTGATCCACGGGCAGGATCGACATATAGCCTGTGCCGCCGAGACGTCCGTGGTTGTACATCCATGCCAGGTTGCCCAGTACGCGGTTGTTGCGGTCCGACTGCATGAAAACACGGTCCACAAAATCGGGACCCGGCAGGTGCAGGCGCTCCTTGGGGATTTTTGGCGAGTTGAAGCCCAGCAGGGATTCAGCTTTGTCGCCCAGAAGGGATTGAATATCAGTGGTCATTACATTTCTCCAATATAAGATTTTGTCCATGTTTCACCGGCGTGTCGAGACACCGGAGACAATTACATAGGAAATAGGGTTTCTTGATTATAACCCTCAACTCAGGCTATAATGGTAGTCGTTCATGCGACGAATGTCATTGGAATCCGTATACCATCGATGGAGGCACAAATGGACGATTTCTTCAAAAAAGTAACCAGCATGCAGGACCCGTTCAAGAAGTTGATGTCATACATCCCCGGCTTCAACGGATACATCGAGAGACAGAACCGCCGCGACGCCGATAAACTTCTACGCGATACCGTCGCACGCCGCTTCGATGAACAATGGAAGCGCGCATCGCAGATCCAGGCAGACATGGTCGGCAACGGCCAGATCGCATTCGTGGATGACATGGAAAAAGCCGCCATCAATCTGCGCACCTTCATCGACAAGATCAGCACCGCCCCGCGCGGCTACTCCGGTCTGTTCGATGCGGTCAAGATCAACGAGAAGGAACTCGAAGCGATCTACCAGTTCGACGCCGCTTTCTTCGATCTCGCCGAACAGGTGGGTCGCGCCCTCGATAATGTGGAAGCCAGTCTCGGCGACGAAGCCGCACTGCCCGCCGCCATCCGCCACGTCACATCGCTGGCACGGCTGGCGGTCGAGACCTACAACAAACGGTCCGAAGTCCTGACCGCCGGGTAGTAAACAAATTGGACCCTAAGGGTTTACGAAACCCTTAGGGTCTCTTGCATAATTATGTGGCATAACTACATCAACGCAACAACAACCGAAGAAGCACTCGATGCCCTCGCCGAACACGGGGAACGCGCGCGCATCGTTGCGGGAGCCACCGACCTCATCCTTGAACTCGAACGCGGCGTCCGCAGGAATATCGACACCCTGATCGATGTCACCCGCATCCCCAAATTGGACCAGATCACCCTCGACCAGGATGACATCATCCACATCGGTCCGCTCGTCACGCACAACCACTGCGTCGAGTCGAAACTCATCCGCGAACGCGCCTATCCGCTGGCGCGCGCGGCATGGGAGGTGGGCGCACCGCAGATCCGCAACCGCGGCACGGTGGCAGGCAACCTCATCACCGCCTCACCCGCCAACGACACCATCACGCCGCTCATGGCGTTGGGCGCATCCGTCACATTACGGTCCGCCAAAGGCACACGCACCGTAGCCCTCAAGGATTTCTACACCGGCGTCCGCAAAACGGTCATGCAACCCGGTGAGATGCTGGTGGATATTTCCTTCCCTGCGATGAATTCCACCGCCCGGGGCGTTTTCTACAAACTGGCATTGCGCCGCGTCCAGGCGATCTCCGTTATAAACGTCACGGTCATCCTGGACGTTGAAATTGATACCGTTAAATCGGCTGTCATCACGCTGGGAGCCGTAGCCCCGACGATCATCCACGCCCCCGAAGCGGAAGCGTATCTCGCGGGCAAAAAACTGACGGACGATGTCATCGCCGAAGCGGCGCGCCTGACGATGAACGCATCCAGACCCATCGACGATATCCGCGGGTCCGCCGCCTATCGGCGCGAGATGGTGCGGGTCTGCACCCTGCGCGGGTTAAGGTCAATGCGCGATGGTCAGGAGCAGACTGGGATGCCGTCTGAACCGGTCCTGTTGTGGGGCAAACAGGCGATGGACAATGGTCCACTGACGATGGTGAAATTCCCATCCAGCCCGATCCAAACGACCATCAACGGAAAGAAATATACGTTCAAGAATGGGTACGATAAAACCCTCCTACGTCTCCTGCGCGAGGAGGGGAATCTAATCGGAACGAAGGAAGGTTGTGCCGAGGGCGAGTGCGGCGCGTGTACCGTGTTCCTTGACGGCAAAGCCGTGATGGCATGTCTTGTCCCGGCGCCGCGCGCGCACGGCGCAGAGATCGTGACCATTGAAGGGCTCGCTGTGGATGAACAGTTGCACACAGTACAGGAAGCCTTCATCGAACATGGCGCCGTCCAATGTGGGTATTGCACGCCGGGCTTCATCATGTCTGGGGCGAAACTGCTGGAAGAAAAAGAGAACCCCACGCACAACGAGATCGAACAGGCGATCACGGGAAATCTCTGCCGCTGTACCGGATATTACAAGATCGTTCAAGCCATTGAAGACGCAGGCAAATTAAACCAATAGAGGTGAAACATGGGCAAATACGGAACAAGAGCCAAACCAGAAGCGCCAAAGGTCAATCGCGAAGTACACCCCGTCATGCGCGGCATCGGCTGTCTCATGATGGTGATCGTACCGATCATTTCCTACGGAATTTCGATAATTCTCGTGAACAACTTCCCCCTCCCCCTGCCGCCGGAAATGACAACCGCCATCGACCTTCCCGGCTGGGTTTATACGCTCAATGGGTTGGCGTTCGTCTTTTCATATATCGAGAACCAGCCGCTGTTGATCGCATATATCATCTTCACAGTACTCGTCAGCATCCTGATCTTTACGATCATGTCCATCGTGTATGGCTTCATCTACAAGGCGTTCGGACCTTCGCAATATGGCTCCACCGATGCGCCTCCGATCAGGAAGAAAGTAAAGAAATACACACGATAACTTCAAGGTTCGAGTCAACTTGAAAGCAGTGTCATGACCACTTACAACACCATCGGCAAATCCCTCCCCCGCGTGGATGCACGCGGCAAGGTGACAGGTAAAACGCCCTACTCCGGCGACCTTTCGATGAAGGGCATGTTGCACATGAAATTGCTCTTCGCGGGTCGCCCTCATGCGCGCATCAAATGGATCAAGACCGGCAAAGCGGAAGCCGCTCCCGGTGTGATGGCGGTCTACACCGCAAAGGATGTGCCCGTCAACGAGTATGGCTTGCAATGGCAGGACCAGCCCGTGTTGTGCGGACCCCTCCCCCCACCCTCCCCCGATGGCAGAGGGGGCAAACCCGGCGCGGACGTGGTCCGGTTTATCGGCGACCAGGTGGCGGCGGTGGTGGCGCGTACCGAAGCAGAAGCCGCCGCGGCAGTGAAGTTGATCGAGGTCGGGTATGAAGACCTGCCCGTGGTCACCGATCCGGTCGAAGCGATGAAACCCGATGCGCCACGCATCCATAAAGAGATCGAAGATTCGAATATCTGCGTCCATTACAAGATCCGCAAAGGGGATGTGGAGGACGCCTTCGCCAAAGCGGTTGTGATCGTGGAAGGCGAGTACCGCACCCCGGTGCAGGAACATGCCTATCTCCAGCCCGAAGCGGGGCTGGCATACATCGACAATGAAGGCCGTATCACGATCGAGTGCGGCGGCCAGTGGACGCACGAAGACCAGCACCAGGTGGCACACGCGCTGAACATGCCGAATGAAAGTGTGCGGATCATTTATCCCGCCATCGGCGGCGCGTTCGGCGGGCGGGAGGACATGTCCGTGCAGATCGTGCTGGCGCTGGCGGCTTGGAAGTTACAACGACCGGTAAAGATCATCTGGTCGCGGCAGGAGTCGATCATCGGGCACGGTAAACGCCATGCATCGGTCCTGCGCGCGAAATGGGGCGCGACAAAAGACGGCAGGTTAATCGCCGCCGAGAGTGAAATGATCGCCGATGGCGGCGCGTACATGTACACATCGAACAAAGTGCTCGGCAATTCAGCGATCACTTCGACGGGTCCGTATTTCATCCCGAACGTCAAAACCGACATCTACGGCGTATACACCAACAACGTTCCCGGCGCGGCATTCCGTGGGTTTGGCGCACCGCAGGCGTTGTTCATGGCTGAACTGCAAATGGACAAACTCGCCGAAAAACTCGGCATGGACCCGGTCGAGTTCCGTTTGAAGAACGCACTGCGCGACGGCGACACGATGGGCGTCGGGACTCCCTCGCCCAGTCCGGTCAGTGTGGTGAAGTGTATCGAAGCGGCGGCAGAACGCTTCGCCTGGAAGGATGAAGGCGGAAGGAATAAGGATGAAAAACTTCCGATGCACTTAAAGCGCGGTCGTGGCTTTGCGGCTGGATTTAAAAATATCGGGTTCTCGTTCGGCTACCAGGAGAATTGCTGGGCTAAAATCGAACTCCACGGAAACACAGAGATCGAGCGCGTGGTGCTTCATCACGCGGGTGCGGAAGTGGGACAAGGCACACACACCGTCATGGTACAGATGGCAGCGGAAGCAGTCGGCGTTCCGTTCGAAAAGGTAAAGATCATTACATCCGATTCGGCAACGATGGGCAGTTCCGGTTCCGTTTCTGCTTCGCGCATGACCTTCATGGCGGGCAATGCCATCCGAGGCGCGGCGGATGTGGCG
>JBFYRY010000018.1:0-24232 GCA_041302025.1 Chloroflexota bacterium
CGCGCCGCCGAACTCTTTGAACGAATCGCCGAGGGCGCCGATGCCCGTGGCGGACCACGCGCTCCGCTCTTTCATGTACAGGCAGGACGCGCTCGCATCCTTGCCGGGCAAACTGCACTGGGAATGCCATCCCTCAAACGCGGACTCGAACTCTTCGCCCAGCGCGGGCAAATTCAAAAGTTCCAAAACGCAGGGATGCGTGCCATCGCTGAACTCAAGGAGCTTGGGCTGATCAATGAAGCCGCCGAGATCGAAGCGATGCTCAAAGGCTCCGCGCCGTTCATGCCTGCTGTTTCACAGAGCGCCCCGGCGAAGAAACCCATCCTGCCGACACATTGTCCCTCGTGCGGCGCACCAGTGCGACCCGATGAAGTCGAATGGCTGGATGAAATCACTGTGGAATGCGGTTTTTGCGGAAGTCCCATCCGTGAAGACAAGTAGCATCGAATCAACTTTCCTCTTTCTTCTTTCCACCCTTCTGCGACTCCACCGCACATTCACGACCCAAACGCTGACCATGCCGATCACGCTGACCGAAGAATTCATAACGCAAAAATTACAGGAAGCACTCAAGACCACCGGTCCCACCTCCGACGGATTCTCGGAGATCGACCTGACGGATGAAACACGCGTCAAATGTGCGGCGGTGCTTGTCCCGTTGGTATGGCACGACGACGAATGGCACCTGCTCTACACCCGCCGCACGGACAAGGTCGAATCGCACAAGGGACAGGTCGCCTTCCCCGGCGGTGCCTGCGACGAAGGCGAGACAACACCCGAGCAGACCGCACTCCGTGAAGCAGAGGAGGAGATCGGGGTCGACCCGAAGGACGTGAAAATTTTGGGGCGGCTGGCGAACCTCGTAACCATCACCTATTTCCGCATCATGCCGGTGGTGGGAGTGGTGAGGTGGCCCACGGTCTTCCGGGTGGGAGAGCACGAAGTGGCGCGCGTGTTCACGATCCCGCTTGGGTGGCTGGCAAACGCGTCCAATCGGTGGCAGTTCGAACGTCCGGGCGGGAAGCGGGGTCTCATCGCCTATCATCCGTATGATGGTGAATTACTGTGGGGCGCCACTGCGCGTATGACCGTCGACTTCCTGAATGTAATTGGTTATTAGATGTCGTTGCGAGGAGGAGCGGAGCGACGATGAAGCAATCTCCGTTGAAACGGATGACTCCTGTCGACAAGCGATTCCCGCTAAAGGGAGATTGCTTCGGGCTTCGCCATCGCAACGACATAGTTCCAGCAACAAAAAACTCCCCGACCAAATCGGGGAGTTTTCATTGTGGAAGAAATTACTTCTTCTTCTTCTTCTCGTCGGCTTCTTCTTCCTTCTTGCCGCGTTCCACAGAAAGTTCGGGCTCTGTAGCACCGACAGCGGCGACAGCAACAGCCGCTTCGGCACCCGGAACAGCCGCCGTTTCCTCTTCCACCTTCGCGAAGGTCGCCACAGCCACCATCGTGTCGGGATCGTCGAGCAAACGGATTGTATCCGGAACTTTAACTTCCTTCACACGCACACCTTCACCCGGGCGTGTCATGACCGAAATGTCCAGGTCAATTCGTTCGGGCAGGTCGGTGGGCAGACATTCCACTTCGAGTTCTTCCAGGTTGTGCACCATCACGGCGTTGAAATCCTTCACGGCGCCGGAAACGCCGACGAAATGAACAGCCACTTTCGTGCGGAGCTTCTCGGTCAGCGACACAGCCATGAAATCCACATGCAACAGGCGATTCTTGATGTAATCGCGTTGTCTCTCACGCACCAGTGCGAAATATTCAGTGCCTTCCACATCGATCGTCACCAGGCTTGAGGAAGTAACCTTCGCCAAAGCCATGGCGGCATAGTGGGCTTCAAGATTGATATTGACCGGCTCGGTGTGACGACCATAGATCACCGCGGGCAATTTCCCCTCGCGGCGCAGAGCCTTCACCTGCTTGCCGACCACATCGCGCCTGGTTGCTTTTAGAACAACTTTCTCCATCTTTGACTCCTCGAGCGCCTCTCACCCATGATCGCACGGGTTACCTTCGCTCTATGAATAGAATTTCTGCAAGCGGAAACACTTCCGCAATACATTCAAATTACTTTCGCCCGAACAAGGTCCGTCCGAGCAGTACCATGATCCCTGCGAACAGACCGCCGACCAGACCGGCGATCAATGCGGAACGTGTGTTTATTAAAGTAATCACGTTACCATTCACGTTTCGAGCGACCAACAGGACGGTACGAGACCCTTCCACATGGACATCTGTCCCGGCAACGTAGCCGACCATGCTGTTGCGGATTTCTGCGCTTCCTGCCACGACCGCACCTGTGTACCCGCTAACAGACGCTTTCTCAGCCTGGATGTATCCCGTTAAACCATCCTGCACAAGGACTTCCCCGGCATTGACACTAGCCATAATCGAGTCACGCACACTGACATGGTTCGCCTTGATGTTTCCAGCCGCGCTATCCTGCAGTTCGACCTCTTCCGCCGTGACCGTCTCCGCGTCCGCCTGGTGCATCCGCACCAACTCCGCGCGGACAGATTGTACATCCGCGTGGGAGACGTTCGTCACCTGTGGCAGGTCGGATTCGGGAAGTTCTTCGGATTTGACCATGTTTTTGCATTAAATCGTCCCGCACTCAGCGGGACGGCAATGACAGCGGCTTGGATTTTACCACATTCCAACTGACAGGTTTTAATTTTGGTTAAGCTAGAGTCGGAAGCCAATCAGGGCGTGGAGGATGTACCCGGCAATGACAAGTCCCGGCACAAATAAGGAGACTTGTCCCGTTTTTACTCAGCCCTTCAACAACTCATCCTGTTCCCGCTCTTCTTCGGACTTCGCGGCTGGAGCCAGCGGCGGCATTTCAAGGATCGAATTCAACCCGAAATGCTGTAAGAATTCCGGCGTGGTGGAATACAGGATCGGGCGGCCCGGTCCATCGGCGCGGCCCGATTCAAGGATCAAACCCTTGTTCAAGAGACTCTTCATCATGCTGTCGCTGTTCACGCCGCGGATCGAGTCGATCTGCGGACGTGTGACCGGCTGTTGATAGGCGATGATCGCCAGGGTCTCCAGCGCCGCGCGGCTCAGGTGCGAGGTCGCCTCGAGACCGAGGAAACGCTCGATCAGTTCGGCGAGCTCCGGCGCGGTCGTTAATTGCACGCGTCCCGCATGTCGTTGCAGACGCAAGCCCCGACTTGATAAAGAAGCGTCCAGTTCGTTAAGTCCACGTTCGACGACGGAGGAAGCCACATCCAGTGCCGCCGCCAGTTGGGCGGTCGGCACCGGTTCCGCCGCGACGAACAACATCGCTTCCAATTTGACGGATAATGGCAATTCGGTTTCGATATTTCCGCCCGCAGAGGGCTGAGAGTCGCTCATGCTATAATTACTCCGCTACGATTTACGATTTTGGATTGTCGGATCACGGATTACCAGCCAATGAAACACAAAATATTTCCAATTTTCTTCGCCGTATTGACGCTTGCATCGCTTGCCTGCACCATCTTCGTCGGCGGACCGGATACCTCGGATCTGCCCGCCATCCCCGTCTCAAAGGAAGCCGAGCAAAGCCTCAAAGATGAAATGAAGCGCGCATTCGAAGCGGGCGCATCGACCGGCGTGGTCACACTCAACATCACTGAGACCCAGATCACTTCCTATCTTGCCTATCGGATGGAGAGCGACCCGAACCTGCAACAGACCGACAACCAGCCGCTCATCACCGACCCGCAGGTCTATTTGCGCGAAGGCCAGATGAAGATCTACGGCAAGACACAGCAGGGTATGTTCGCCGCCAATATCGGCATCATCATCAACGTCGGCATCGACGAAATGGGCCAGCCAAAGATCGAGATCGCCTCGGCAGACTTCGGTCCCTACCCCGCGCCCGACGGTCTCAAAGAAGCGCTGACTGCCATGATCAAGGAGGCATACACCGGCGCCATCGGACCCGCCGCCACAGGCTTGCGTATTGAAACCATCACCATCGCCGACGGCATCATGACGATCACCGGACGCATCAAGTAGCGGACGGATTATATCATTGTCATTCTGAGTGACCGCCAGGGAGCGAAGAATCTCCACAATGATAAGAGACTCTTCGCCACACTCAGAGTGACAAGAAACCTTATGCACCGCATCCTTCCAAGCCGAAGCCTGCTCGCCGTACTTTTGACCTTCTCCCTGCTGACAGGTTGCCGCTCGCCGCAAGTCGCGAGTGAGAACATCACCGTCAGCATCACCGCAGATGGAGAAACGCGGAACGTCACCGTCCCCGCCGGGAGCACAGGCATACAGGCGATCCAATCCTCCGGCATCACAGTGGGAAACCTCGACCGCATCGAACCTCCCGGTTACACCGTTCTGGGTAATGGCGATTCCATCGTCATCACCCGCGTCAGGGAAGTGTTCGAGACCGAGCAACAGATCATCCCGTTCGAGCGGCAGGTTGTCCGTAACGAATCACTGCCCGAAGGCGAGACGCGTCTCGTGCAGGCGGGCGCGAATGGAATGCAGGAACTGACCTATCGCCGCGTGCTTGAAAACGATGTGGAGATCAGCAAGTACGTGGTAAAGTCCGTGATCCTGCTGGAGGCTGTGCCGGAGATCATGATGGTCGGCGCGCAATCATCCTTTGCGCCCCTGCCCATCCCCGGCAAAATGGCGTATCTCGCAGGCGGCAATGCCTGGATCATCGACACATCCACCGCCAACCGCACTCCGCTCGTCACCACCGGCGATCTTGACGGGCGAATTTTTGAGTTATCGCCAAACGGCACATACCTGCTCTTTACCCGTAAATCCACCAAACCCGCCGACAAAGAGATCAACACCTTGTGGGTTGTGCGCATCAACAATGGAAAGACCGTTAATATCGGCGCGTCGAACGTTGTCCACTTCGCAGGCTGGATCCCGAACTCGAACTCAATCATGTATTCCACTGTCGAACCGCGCAGTACCGCGCCGGGCTGGCAGGCAAACAATGACCTGTATCGCTACAGCGTCACCACCGGGGAACGGCGAAAAGTCCTGGATGCGAGCAGTGGCGGCGTGTACGGTTGGTGGGGCTCCACCTTCGCTTTTTCGGCGGACGGCAAACTGGCGTATGCGCGGCCCGATGGGATCGGACTGGTGGATATCGACGGCAAATACATCAAGCCGATGCTGGAGATCGTGCCCTTAAACACCCACAGCGACTGGGCATGGCTCCCCTCGATCGCCTGGGGCGCGGACGGCAACACATTGTATTTCACATCCCACGCGCCGCCGCCGAGTCTTGTCAGCGAAGAGGATTCCCCGTTCTTCGATATCAGCGCCGCATCGGTTGCAACCAACGCCACCGTGCAGTTGGTACAACAGACAGGGATGTTCTCTTATCCGTCATCATCGGCGTTGCACCGGGGTGTCCGTGAGAAGGCATATCAGGTCGCGTACCTGCAAGCCATCTTCCCTGCGCAAAGCGAGACCAGCCGCTACCGCGTCTGGGTGATGGACAGAGATGGGTCGAACCGGCGGACAATTTTCCCTGCGAAGGATGCGCCCGGTCTCGAGCCACAGTCTCCCGTCTGGGCGCCGGATGTCATCAACGGGCAGTCCGGTGATTTCATCGCCGTAATCTATCAGGGAAATCTCTGGCTGGTGGATAGCGGCAACAGCCAGGCATACCAGGTCACCGGCGATGGTATGGTCACAAAAATCGATTGGGAATGATGGTGTCGTTGCAAGGATTGAGATGCGAAGCATCGAAATCCCGACGGCACCTTTTGCAGGAGATTGCTTCGCCAACAAACGGCTCGCAATGACATGAATAGTATCAGAGAGGAATAATCGAATGCGTATTTTAATTACTGGAGCGGCCGGGTTTCTCGGCTCACACTTATGTGACAGGCTTCTGTCGGATGGGCACGAAGTCGTCGGCTTGGATAACTTCATTACAGGCAGTCCCGATAACATCGCCCACCTGCAGGGAAATCCGAATTTCTCCTTCCAAAGGCATGATGTCTCGAACTACATCTTCGTACAAGGTAAAGTGGATGCAGTGATGCACTTCGCATCGCCCGCCAGCCCGAACCCGCAATCCCCGTCGGGATATTTCAACCTGCCCATCCAGACCATGAAAGCCGGCGCGCTTGGTACGCACAACTGTCTCGGTGTGGCGCGCGCCAATAACGCCCGCTTCCTGATCGCTTCGACCAGTGAGATCTACGGTGACCCGCTCGTCCACCCGCAAACGGAGGAGTACGCCGGGAATGTTGATCCCGTCGGTCCGCGCGCCGTTTATGATGAAGCCAAGCGGTTCGCAGAATCGCTGACGATGGCATATCACCGCTTCCACGGCGTGGACACGCGCATCGTGCGCATCTTCAATACCTACGGTCCGCGCATGGACCTGGAGGACGGCCGCGCCCTGCCCAACCTGCTGAAACAGGCTCTGCTCGGTCAACCGCTCACAGTGTACGGAGACGGGAACCAGACACGCTCGTTCTGCTATGTGGATGACCTGGTCGAAGGCATCGTCACCCTGCTCTATTCCAACGAGCATCTGCCGGTCAACATCGGCAACCCGAACGAAATGACCATCCTGCAATTCGCCGAGACCATCAACCGCATCACCGGCAACCAGGGCGGAATCACATACGTCAAGGACGCGCGCAGTGCCCGCGACCCACAGCAACGCCAGCCCGATATCACCCGCGCACGCACGATCCTCAATTGGGAACCTAAAGTAGGACTGGACGAGGGCATTCATAAGACAATTCCATATTTCAAGAAAAAACTGGGGCTTGGATGATCCTGACCGATAGCAAGGAAAGAACCCGTTTCCTGAAGTTCGCCACGGTGGGGGCGATCGGCTCCGTGGTGGACTTCGGGGTCATGAATTTGATGACCCACCTCTTCGACATGCCGCTTGTTTTTGCGGGCACGATCTCGTTTATCTGCGCCGTGATCAGTAACTTCACGCTCAACCGGTTCTGGACATACCCCGAGTCCCGTTCGCGTCATGTCCTGCATCAACTGGGCATGTTCTTCCTCGTCAACGCCGCGGGGATCGTCATCCGCGTTCCCATCCTGCACTTTGTCGAGCCGCCCATGGCACGCGCCTTTGAGAGCATTGTTCACATCTCCAACTCGGCCGCCGAAGCTCTCGCCAAGAATGCCACGCTCGCACTCGCAATCGGGATTGTAATGATCTGGAACTTTTTCATCAATCGCTACTGGACGTATAATGATATAGATTGATTTTGCATAGGGACTTCCATGGCACAGAATCAAAGCCGCATCATCCCCATCTATTCCTCACGAGGCGAAACCGACGCCTTCCTGGTCTTCCCTTATTTGTTCAACCGCACCGGCGAATGGATCGGGTTCGTCACCCCCCAGCGGGATGTCTACTCCGTGCTGGGACATTACGTGGGGAATTTGACGAACGATCCCCGCATTGTGCGCAAGCGGGCGACGAACACGCTCAAACCACGCTTGAAGCCGCCTCCGTCTCCAGGCAGGATCGCCCCCCCGGCGACGGTCCCGCTGGCGCCGCTGATGAGCGATCTCACCCTCAGCCTGGTCGATGTCCTGGTCGAGGAACCCGAACGCCTGCACACCCTCGACAGCGGTGAACTGCGCGAAGACCTCGATTATTAATCCCTACAAACCACATACCTCACATGGTAAACTCATGGCAGAAATCCTGCCATGAGCGACCCTTTACCTCCCAAACCCATCCGCGCCTCGCGCGTCACCATCTCGCAATTGATGCATCCCGAACATGCCAACCTGCTGGGCAACGTGCACGGCGGCTGGATCATGAAACTGGTGGACGAAGCCGGCGCCCTCGCCTGTATGCGCCACGCCCAGCGGAAGGTGGTCACGGTTGCCATCGACTCGATGACCTTCCGCCAGCCGATCAAGATCGGAGACCTGATCATCCTCAACGCCGAGGTGACCTATGCCGGGCGCACCTCCATGGAAGCGGAAGTGCAGGTGCTTGCCGAAAACCCGGTCACCGGCGAACGCACACACACGAACAACGCGTACCTCGTCTATGTTGCACTGGACGATGAAGGCAAACCCACGCCCATCCCACCCCTGAAAGCCGAGACTGACGACGAAAAACGAAAAATGGAACGGGCAAAGGAACGACAGGAAAGACGGTTAAAACAAAAATGACCGACTCAGAACCCACCATCCCAACCGAACCAAAAGAACGCACCGGACACTCCTTCCGTACCCTGCGCGAACTCGTGGATTATGTCGCGGGCAAATCGCTCCCGTCGCTGACCCCCGAAGAGGGACGCGTCGCGGAGGCACTGCCCTTCCCGTATCTCGCCATTGTGGGTCAGCATGAGATGAAACTGGCGCTCCTGCTCGGACTCATCAACCCCAACATCGGCGGCATCCTGTTAATCGGTCCGCGCGGCACGGCAAAGACAACGGCGGTGCGCAGTCTGCTGAACCTGCTCCCGATGGTCGAGCGGAGCACCTGTCCGTATGGATGCCTGCCTGAAGATGTGGAAGTCGGTGGGATCGAAGCGGTCTGCCCGAATTGCGCGAAAAAATACGGTGAAGGTCAGCCGCTGACCGCGCCGGACAAGGTCCGCTTGATCGAACTGCCGCTGAATGCGCGTCTTGAAGATGTGGTCGGCGGCATCGACGAGCGCGCCGCTGTCCATGAACGGATGCGCATCCGGCGCGGAATCCTGGCGCAGGCAGACCGCAACCTGTTGTACATTGACGAGATTAACCTGCTCGGCGACGACATCATCGACTCAATCCTGGATGCCGCCGCGCAAGGGACATACACCGTCCGCCGCGGACCGGTCATCGCGACATACCGTTCACGCTTCCTTCTGGTCGGTTCAATGAACCCCGAAGAAGGACGCCTGCGTCCGCAGATACTGGACCGCTTCGGTCTGCGTGTGATCGTCAAAGGTCTGGAGGATGCGTCAGAGAGGCTGGAAGCCTATCGAAGAGTACAGGCTTATCTGGCGAATCCGCGCGGGATGATCGCCCAGTTTTCGGCTGAGATGGAAGCGGCAGCGTCCGAGATCCTAGCGGCGCGCGAACGCGTCCGGAAAGTTGTCGTGCCGGACCGAATCGCGACTCCCGCCATCCGGTTGGTGCAGAAGATGGGAATCGATTCCCTGCGCGCGGAGATCACCTGGTTCGAGTCTGCCCGTGCCTATGCCGCCGCAGACAACCGCGACGAAGTCACATCCGAAGACCTGAAAGCCGTGGCGCCGATGGCTCTGCGCCTGCGCCGTTCACAGTTCATGAACGAATACTTCATGGGGCAGGTCGGCGAAGAAAAAGAGATGACCGTGTTGCTGAACGGGTTTGGGAAGAAGCCGTCGCCAAAGAAGAAATCCAAAAAATGAATGAAGCCAATATCACCAATCCGGCATATCGCATAGAAACAAAACGACTCGTCGTCCGATGCTACAACCCATCTGACGCGCCACTGCTCGCCGCCTCTGTAACGGAAAGCGTTGAGCACCTGCGTCCGTGGATGCCCTGGGCACACAACGAACCTCAGTCAATTGAGGTCAAGGAAAACGGGCTTAGATCCTTTCGCGGAAAATTCGATCTTGGTCAAAATTTTATTTACGGGATCTTCGACCCAACGGAGACACGCCTGCTCGGCGGAACAGGATTGCATCCGCGTATCGGGGAAGGCGGGGTTGAGATCGGTTATTGGATTCACAAGGACTTTATCAATCAGGGACTTGCAACCGAATCGTCAGCCGCGCTGGTCAAGGTTGCGTTCGAGATACTTCACATCCACCGCGTGGAGATCCACTGCGACCCCGCAAATATCGCATCCGCTTCGGTGCCGCGGAAACTGGGCTTCACCCACGAAGGCACGTTGCGCGCAAAAACATTCTTCCTTGATCACTGGAGCGATTCGATGGTGTGGGGATTACTTGAAAGTGAATATCCCAACAGTCCTTCGGTGAAAGCAGAGATCAAGGTTTATGACGCGGTCGGCAAGCAATTGACATGAACTCGTTTTTCAAAAGGCTCATCCAAAACTCGATCCTGATCCTGATAGCCATCAACATTTTGGTGGCTTTATTTATTTTCCGCGATTACGGTCTCTCGTGGGATGAGCCTTACTTTTACAAGTATGCCGATGCGCTCGGCTACGCCTACTCCCCGCGCGAATGGTTCAGCGGACAATTCGACCTCGAGAATTCATACGGTCCGAGCGGGACGGACCACAAAACACGCGGACCCGCCTACCTTCTGCTTGCGCGCGAACCGGTCTACCTGCTGGAACGGTTCGGTTCCGACGAAGCCTCTGCCTGGCACCTGGTCAATTTTATTTTCTTCCAACTGGGAGTCTATTTCCTTTATCGCCTGTCGACGCGCTGGATGAAACCATCCGCCGCGCTCGCCGCCGCCGCGCTGTTCGCGTGGCAGCCGCTCCTGTGGGGACATGCCTTCATCAACCCGAAAGACCCGTCATTTCTGACGTTCTTCCTAGGCACGATCTGTCTCGGTTTCGAGATGGTCGACCGCTGGGCGAATGAGTCGCTCACCGCAAAGCAAAGATATACAACCGTCATTCTTCCCGCCATCATTCTGGGACTCACAACTTCGATTCGCATCCTCGGTCCGCTGGCGGGATTGCTGGTCGGAGCGTATGCACTCTGGCGGTTTGGCAGGCAATTCACAAAGATTATCCTGCCTTTCATCGCATATGGGATGACCGCCATCATCGTCATGTTCATGACCTGGCCCTATCTTTGGGGATCGCCCATCAACAACTTCATTGAAGTCCTGCGCTTTATGTCCGATAACCCCACGGAATTGCCGGTGCTGTATCGCGGCGGGATCTATCCTGCGGGTTCCCTGCCGCGCAGTTACCTGCCGTTCATGCTCGGCGTCACGCTGACCGAACCGGTCTGGGTTTTATTTGCCAGCGGATTCATTATCGGTTACTGGAAACTCCTCAAAACAAAAAACACCGCTGGTTTCGTCTCGCTCTCGTTGACACTTTCCACAACGGTCCTGCTCCTTGTCTACGTCCTCCTCCGCAAACCCTCGATGTACGATGGCGGCAGGCACTTCATGTTCATCATCCCACCGATCTTCATCCTCGCAGGTTTTGCGTTTGAATTCATGACAGGTAAAATTGCCGCTCACTGGTTACGCGCAAGCCTGATTTTCATCATTCTGCTCCCGGCCTTGATCGGCCTCGCGCAATTTCACCCCTACGAATACGCGTATTACAATTCCTTCGTCGGCGGGACGGACAAAGTCTTCCGCCAATATGAAACCGAATACTGGTTAACCTGTTACAAGCAGGCGGTCGAAGAATTGAATCAGAGTGAAACGAATCCCGCCAACCTGTATGTCCACCGTGAGACATACATCGCGGAGTATTATGCAAATAGCAACATCACCACACTAGAACTGAAAGGCGCAATGAAAGACGTGCAACCCGGTGACTACGTGCTCATCAGCACGCGCTCGAACGAAGACCAAAAGATATTCGAGGACGCGCCCGTCATTGTGAAAGTCACACGCGGCAACGCGACATTCTGTGTCATCAAACAAATCCCATGACCACACATAAAGAACGTATCCAGGCATCCATGCAAGGCGAACGGCTCGACCGTCCGCCCGTGGCATTGTGGCGGCACTTTCCCGTAGACGACCAGTCGCCGGAACTGCTCGCGAAGGCAACGCTCCACTTTCAAAGCGTCTACGATTTCGATCTCGTCAAGGTGACGCCCTCCTCTTCTTTCAGCATCCGCGATTGGGGCGTGGAGGATGAGTGGCGCGGTCACACCGAAGGGACGCGGACATATACCAGGCGCGTCATTCAGACTCCGCAGGACTGGGAACGACTCCCCGTACTGGATGCGACTGCGCCGCATCTCGCGGGACAAGTAGCCTGCCTCCGTTTAATCCGCGCGGGACTCAGCCCGGAGACTCCCCTGCTCCAGACCGTGTTCAGTCCGCTGGCGATGGCAAAAAATCTCGCAGGCAATGATACCTTGCTTGCGCATCTGCGGCTGTACCCCGAAGCCGTAATGAAGGGACTCGCCACCATCGCCGAATCCACGCGCCGATTCGTGGAGACATGTCTCGACACCGGCATCGATGGAGTCTTCTACGCCATCCAACATGCGCAGGCGAGTCTGTTGACCCTCGACGAATACAAAACCTTCGGCGTTCCCTTTGATCAGAAAGTGCTGGAACCATCACAACAACTCTGGTGCAACCTGCTTCACCTGCACGGACACGATGTTTACTTCTCTCTACTCTCTACTTTCCACTTTCAAATCGTGAACTGGCACGACCGCGAAACATACCCTTCCCTGTCTGAAGCACAACAAATTTTCACCGGGGCGACGTGCGGCGGCATGAGACAGGACACGCTCGTTTACGGGGATCAAGCCGAAGTCCGGAAAGAGGCGGCGGACGCCATCCAGCAGACGAACGGGAAGCGGTTCATCCTCGGCACGGGGTGCGTCGTCCCGATCATCGCGTCGCATGGGAATCTGTCCGCGGCGAGAAGGAGCGTCGAATGAGTTTACGAGTCATCGCAGGCAAGGCAAAGGGACGCAAACTCAAGGCGGTACCGGGCGACACCACGCGCCCGATCACCGACCGCACGAAAGAGTCGCTGTTCAACATTCTCGCAAGCGACGTGTTGGAGTCCAATTGGTGGGACCTGTTCGGTGGCACGGGCGCGGTGGGCATCGAGGCATTGAGCCGCGGCGCGGCGTTCGTGCGCTTCTCGGACCTGAACCGCGCACCTATCGAAACGATGAAGTTCAACGTAGAGCATTGCGGGTTTAAATCGCAGGCGGAAATCCGGCGGGCAGACGCGTTCTCGTATCTTAGCGCGGCACCCGATAGAACGTTCGAGTACATCTACATCGCGCCGCCGCAATATCAGGAGATGTGGGCGAAGGCGCTCGAACTGCTGGATGAAAACATCGGCTGGTTGAGCGGCGACGGCTGGGCGATCGCGCAGATCGACCCGAAGGAATACAAGGAATTGATATTCGAGAATTTGGAAGAGTTCGATAACCGCAAATACGGGACCACCCAGCTGGTGTTCTATCAACGAAAAAACGGTTAGCAGGTTCAAAGTTGAACATTTTGCAGTATCATGAAAGCAATGAATTGAAACGGAGTGAGAACATGGACATCCAAACCGTCACCATCGAAAAGCCCGAAGCGGTCAACTTCATCCTCGGGCAGTCGCATTTCATCAAGACCGTCGAAGACATCCACGAGGCGCTGGTGGGCGCGGTGCCAGGCATCAAGTTCGGGCTGGCGTTCTGCGAAGCATCGGGGAAGTGCCTCATCCGCTGGACAGGCACGGACGACGCAATGATCGAGTTGGCGAAGAAGAACGCTCAAGCCATCGGTGCGGGACATTCGTTCATTCTGTTTTTGGGCGAGGGCTTCTACCCCATCAACGTGCTGAACACGGTCAAGAACGTGCCGGAAGTGGCACGCATCTTCTGCGCCACCGCCAACCCGACCGAGGTTCTCGTTGCCCAAACCGGTCAGGGACGCGGCATCCTCGGCGTGGTGGACGGTTTCTCCCCAAAGGGAGTCGAAGACGAGGAAGGCATTGCCTGGCGCAAGGATTTCCTGCGCATGATCGGATACAAGATCAAATGATGAACAGGTGACAGTCACTTCGGAAGTGCCTGTCACATCACCCTGCAGTTCCCTTTTAGTATCAAAGGGTCAACTTGACCGGAATATCTGCGTGCTAGAATTATCCATCCAGCCAACGGAGAATTGATCCCAATGACCACAAACCGAGCCCCATCCAAGATCATCCCGCGAGCCTTTCCGGGAATCAAACCCGATGAGATCGAAGAACTCATCGCCAACAGCCGCGTGCGTTCGTACAGCCCGGGCGCGGTGCTTTGCCGCGAGCACCAGGTGGAGGACCGTTTTTACATGATCCTCGAGGGCGAAGTGGAAGTCTCGAAGAACATCAACAACAACGAAGAGCGCCTGCTCAAAACGCTGGGAGCCGGGGATTTCTTCGGCGAGATGGCGCTCATCCATAACGCGCCGCGCGCCGCGACCGTCGTCGCCAAGTCGGCGCTCACCACGCTCGAACTGGATAAAGCCGCGTTCGAACGCGTATTAAAAAACAGCAACAGCATCGCCATGGCAATGGTCAGCGAGATCAGCGACCGCCTGCGCGTCAACGACCAGATGGCGGTGGAAGACCTGCGCATGAGGGCGAGCGAACTGGCGGAGGCATATCAAAAACTGGCAGAACAGGACCTGGCGCGGCGCGAGTTCCTCACCAACATCGGTCACGAACTGCGCACACCGCTCATGATCGCAACGGGATATCTCCAGATGCTGCAGAGAGGCATCATCAGCGGCGACCAGCTCACGGCTGGGGTAGACACGGTGGCGCGCAATGTCCAGCAGATCGCCAATCTCGTCAACGACATCCTGTTCCTGCAGGAAATGGATCTCGTCCTGCCAGAATTCCAGGCGGTGGATATGAACGAGGTGGCGGGACAGGTCTTTGCGCGGTACAACTCCAAGGCGAAGGAACGGAATGTGAACCTGCGCCTCCTTCCAAGCCCGGACCTGCCTCCGGTTTCCGGCGATTTCAAATCCCTCGAGCGGGCGCTCATGGCACTGGTGGATAACGCGATCAAGTTCAGTCCCAAGGGCGGCGACGTGGAGATCCGCCTGTACACGCAGGATGAGAATGTGCGCGTCGCAGTGGAGGATCACGGCATCGGCATCACCCCGGAGAACCTGCCGCGCATCTTCGACCGCTTCTACCACATCGAGCGGAGCGGCGACGATCTCTTCGGCGGCATCGGGCTGGGACTCGCCATCACACGCCAGGTTATCCAACAGCACCGCGGGAACATCGACGTGGAAAGCGAACCCGGCAAGGGAAGTATTTTTACACTGACACTCAAGAAATGGAATTAGATTCCTCATGTCATGCTGAGCGACAGCGAAGCATCTCCGCGATTATCTCCGAGATCCTTCGCCACGCTCAGGATGACAGATGAAAGGCAAAGTCTGATGAATTTGAATATGATAAAAAAGTTGTTCAGCTTGTTATTCGTTTTGAGTTTGCTCACAGCGTGTTCATCCGCGCCCGCCAGCAACAACACAGAGGACGGCGCGCCGGTTGATACCGCCGCTGTGACCGGTCCCTGCGCCAACGATTATTATCCCGTCGTTCAGGGCGCCTCATGGAACTACAAAAGCACGGGCAGTCCAGCCGGGGACTACAAATTCACCGATACAATCTCCGCGGTGATAAGCGACGGCTTCACGCTGACATCACAGTATGGTGATCTGACACGTACGCAGGAATGGGGCTGTACGGATGACGGCCTGGTCGCCCTGCAACTGGGCGGACCCGTTGCCGCCACCCTGAATTCACAGGATATGGACTTCACCTTCGATGTCAAAAACGTGGACGGTATTACGTATCCAACTGAAATGAATCCCGGCGATGAGTGGGGATACACGCTCGAGTTCGAAGGCAAAATGGATATCGCCAACGAACCCGCTACAGCCGAAGGCAATGCTCAAACGGCGTTCAAAGTGTTGGGAGAGGAATCCGTCACTGTCCCGGCAGGGACCTTCGAAGTCGTGAAAGTGGAAACGAACACCAACATCATCTTTACCATCCAGGTGCAGGGAATTTCCGTCCCGGCTTCGTTCTCGGGAACATACAATTACTGGTACGCCAAAGGCGTGGGCTGGGTCAAAGCAGAGGGGGAGGGCAACATCACCGGCACTTCATTCACGGAGACGATAGAGTTGCAGTCATTTGAAATTCCGTAAAACAAACAGAATGGTCCCATATTCAACAACAGGCGGGTTGCATCGAACATGACGACCTTGGTCCATTCGGAACAACAGGTGAGGCATGGAAGATCTGACAGGAAAACAATTCGGGCACTACCAAATCGTCGCTCCGCTGGGGGAAGGTGGCATGGCGGCGGTCTACAAGGCATACCAGCCATCCATGGAGCGCTACGTCGCGATCAAGGTCCTGCCGCGGCACATGGCATCCTCGGAAGAATTCCTCAACCGATTCAGACGGGAAGCCAAACTGCTGGCACAACTCCAACACCAGAACATTTTGCCGGTGTTCGACTACGGGGAATCAGAGGGACACCCATACATCGTCATGCCGTTCGTTCCCAGCGGCACACTGGCTGAACTCATTAGTGACCAGCGTCTCCCGCTCAACAAAGTCCGCCGCATCATGACTCAAATAGGCGATGCACTTGCCTATGCTCATGCGCGCGGGATGATCCATCGCGACATCAAACCCAGCAATATCCTGATCGATGAGAGTGGCAACTGCCTGCTGACCGATTTCGGGCTTGCACGCATGGTCGAGTCATCCTCCAAATTGACATCCTCAGGGACCGTGCTGGGAACCCCAGCCTACATGTCGCCTGAACAGGGCGCAGGCTCCGAGATCGACCATCGCAGTGACATATATTCCCTCGGCATCATTCTGTATGAAATGGTCACAGGCAGGGTTCCCTATAATGCCGAGACACCCATTGCCATTGTCTTTAAACACATCCAGGACCCGCTCCCATCCGCCCGAAAGTTGAATCCCGATCTACCAGAGTCTGTTGAACTGGTTCTGCTGAAAGCGCTTGCAAAGAGTCCCGAAGACCGTTATCAAAGTATGGAAGCGTTTCTGCAGGCAATCCAATCGGCGATCCCTGAAACGCCGCTCAACAACATATCACTTGATAAGAAAACCATATCTGCTCAACAACCCGAAAAAACAAAATACGCTCCCACCGTGCGTTCCGCAGAGGCACCGATCAAGCGGACTGGCATTATGAAATATGTGCTCATTGGGATTGTACTTATAGCCTTGCTGGCTGGTGGAATATGGGGTATTCCACGTCTGACGGGTTTGAATACTGATACTCCCACCGATACTCCCAAACCTGAACCTGACGTTCCCGCCACCAGGATCCCGGTGACAAAAGTGATCATGCCAGATCCAACCCAGCCGAGTCCAAGCCTGGTCCCCCCTCCCTCCGATCGTGACTGTTCCAAGGTGGATGTTTTTTGCATCGGGCTGGTGACGGATGTCGGCAGGGTCAACGACAAATCCTTCAACCAGTCCGCATGGGATGGTGTTCAACGGGCTGAAAAGGAATTGGGCGCCATCGTTCAATACATCGAGACCACTGATTCAAGGGACTATGCCAAGAATATCGCGACCTTCGGCGATGAAGGTTACGATGTCATTGTCACCGTTGGCTTCGGCATGGGCGAAGCGACAACAATAGCCGCCGATCAATATCCTGATGTCAAGTTCATTGGGGTGGACCAGTACCAAAGCCAGGAAAAACCCAACCTTGTCGGCTTGAATTTTCCCGAAGACCAGGCTGGCTTCCTTGTGGGTGCGCTTGCGGCGATGATGAGTGAGTCCCACATGATCGGCGCGGTGTGCGGCACGGACGCTGTCCCGCCTGTCTGGCGCTTTGGCGAGGGATACAAAGCCGGTGCGGCATATGCAGACCGTGTCCGCGGAACGAAAACCGATGTGTTTGTCGTGTATCATAACGACGTTGGCTTCGACAAGACCTTCACCGATCCCGAATGGGGTGTGGTGACGGCAAAATCCATGATGGATCAGGGCGTGGATGTGGTCTTCGGATGCGGCGGTATTACCGGCAACGGTGCCATCACAGCCGCCGCCCAGGCTGGCAGGTTCGCCATCGGCGTAGACACTGACCAGTATTTCACCCTGCCGGAAGCCGCACCGCGTATGCTCTCCAGCGCAATGAAACTGATCACCCCGGGTGTTTTTGACTTGATCGTGCAGGCAAGAGATGGCAATTTCCCCGCCGGAAATTTCTTTGGATCGGCAGGCTATGCACCTTTCCACGATCTGGATGGCTTGGTCTCCGTGGATGTGAAATCGGAGATGGATAAGATCAACGCCGGTTTGCTCAATGGCTCGATCAAAACACGTGTCCCTGCTGCGAAGCCATAGATCAACACCCGATCTGGACTGACAGAACCCCGGCGCGACCAGTCTAGATGGAGAAACTGACATCGGCAACTTTAAGTAACACACCTTACGCAGAACATCCCGATGGTTCTCGTAAATCAAGCCAGTCTGTAGTCCGAACCCTTCGGGATGGTGCGTAACATCAGTTAAGTAATCCTGAACCGAAAAAAGACTATGGATAAAAATCTCAGAGTCTTTTTTCGGTAATCGGTGTGTTATTTTGTGGTTTTCCTGCCGGTTGGTTTCTTTCTTACAGCAGGCTTCTTCACAATTTTCTTGTTCACCGCGGGTTTATTTTTGGCGGGGGCTTTCTTCGTCTCTTTCACAGCCTTCTTGATGGCAGGCTTTTTCACAGCAACTTTCTTTCCTCCCTTCGACGCACTCAGGGCACCGCTTTCATCCTTCTTCACAACTTTTTTCGCCGCCGCCTTCTTCCGCGGCTTCTTGATCTTCACCTCTTCCACAACAACTTCTTCTTTCACGCCAAACATCTCCTCCCACTTCGCTTGCATAGACTCCGCGCCCGCGCCGTTCAAATTACTATTTACCAATTCCCAATTACTATCGTCCACAAAGCGCCAATCCATGAAGACGTGATGTTGGTAGGCGTGCAGTTCTACGTAGAGTCCCTTTTGCCAAAGTTCCTCACACGAGCGGATGTATTCCAAGTGGGTGACATAATCTTTGAAGATGACGCAGCCTTCGAATGGCAGGCTCAACGCTTCAGCGAGGGATTTCTGCCGCAGGTCGCCCGTCGCTTTATCAAGATACGCGGCGGAGGTTTTAATCCAGCCTTTGGTATCAGCGAAGCGGTTGTGATAGAGGACGAGTCCGCGTTCATCGTTGTGGACGTTGGAGTAGGCAAAAACATTTTCGTCCACGCCTCCGTTTGCAGCGTAAAGGTCATAGAGGAAGAAATTCTCCACGTCGGCGAACAGGGAGCGGCGATGCAAGATCGGGAATATCTTCCAGTTGTGTCCGGCGATGAGTCCATCGTTGGGTTGTTCATCCATTTTGGGCTTGCGGAATTCCATGCCGTACTTTTCGCGGAAGCCTTCGACTTGTCCGTGACCGAACATGGGCAAGCCGGGCAGAGTTGCCAAGACGGTGGCAACGCCGAAATATTTATCGCCATCCCCATACTGCTCAACGGCGGTCTTTTCATCGGGGTTGTTCATGAAGTTGACATAACGCTTGAGGATCTGCGGATCGAACTCGAGCGTATTCTTGATCGCCATGCGATACTTGGCGTTGTCTTCATCACGCAGCATGTGCATGAACGCGGAGTTGTATACACGGTGCATTCCCAGCGTGCGGACGAAGTATCCCTCAAGAAGCCAGAACGCTTCGGCAAGGAGCAATGTGTCAGGGACTTCCTTCGCGACGCGGTCCACGACTTCGCGCCAGAATTCTTCGGGGATCGCCGCGTCGAACTCCGCCCGAGTCATGCCGTGTTCGGACCGGGACGGGATCGCGCCGCCCGAGCCGGGTTCGGGGAACCACAAGCGTTGGATATGTTTCTTCGCCAGGGTCATCGCCGCGTCAAAGCGGATGACAGGGAAGTTACGCGCCACATGTAAAATAGTTTGAATGACCGCTTCACGCACTTCGGCTTTGGCATAATCAAGTTGCGCCGTGTCATTCCACGGGAAGGAGGTGCCATCGTTACCATGATAGATATAGCGGACATCGCCCGTGTAATGGTCACGGCGTTGGAATACAACCGATGCGTCAGTTTTATCGTAATAGTGGTCTTCAAGATAAATACCGACACGAATATCATCTGAGAGATTCTCAGAACGGAATGAATAGGAAGGATACGGCGAATACGGCAGGGACAGGAACCAATCGGGATGTTCGATGACCCAGTTTGAGTCAATGCCCATGTGATTTGGAACCATATCAGCCGAGAGACGAATTCCGCGCTGCCATGCGCGTGAACGTAAATTCTCCAACGCAGACCAGCCGCCCAGATCATCGGCGATGTCGTAGGAATGAAGCGAGTACGCCGAAGCGACCGCGTCCGCGTCACCCATGCGTTGCTTGATCTTCTGCGAAGCGCGCGAACGCTCCCACAGACCGATGAGCCATAAGCCTGTGAAACCGCGGTCGCGCAGAATATCCAGTTCTTCATCGGGGATCTGGTCGAGGGTCTTGATCCAACGGCCATATTTGCGCGATAACTGCTCCAGCCAGACGTAGGAATTCTTGGCGATGAGAACGAGTCGCGGCATCCATTCCTTGTCGGGACTATATCTTTCATATTCAGTATATTCGCCGCCGCTGAACGACTGCAATGGAATATCGGGTTTGAAATCACCGTGTGCGAGATTTCGACGGACAACATCTTCACGCAGGAAGTCAATGCCGCGGATGATACGTGCGACGAAGGTTTCGCCGAGCAGGTCTCCCCACTTGGCAAGGATATATTGCAGTTGTCCTTCGAGGGAATCCGGCGAAGCCTCGGCGGGCGCACGCAAGACTTCGAACAACGATTCTCCTCCACCCTGCCCATCTTCCTTTGCCGCCTTCGCAAAGAATGTATTCAGTGAAGAAATGAGACTCTTGTAGGCGGTCGGCTCCAGCGGCTCGTCGTCCACCAGGTCGATGATCTGATGCACCGCCGGGTTGGCGTTGTGCGTGAACACGTAGATCAATTCCTCCACAGTCTTGATGCGCCCATCTGTGAGTTTGCTGATGTATTCGTCCACTTTTTCGTCACCGCGATAAATGCTTTCAGGCGGGAATTCCGAGACGAATTTTTTCTGTGTTGTCGCAACGGAATCGGGCCCGAGGCTTTCGTCTGCGCTGGTGACGGCGGTGTTCATCAACGCGGGCGGCGCGAAGTGGCTGACGAGCACGCGCAGAGCCTCGTCGATGAGTTGCATCGCATATATATCGGAGGCAGGCACGGGCTGAGTCCGATGCGCTGACAGTTGGGAGGCAAACTTGCGGGCGGAGGCATAATCCTGAAAAGACACGCCTCCATCCGGCTGGAAGAAATCCGAAGAGAATTGATAGGTATCGCGGGAGGTTTTTGTGATGCGCATTCTGCAATGATAATACAATATTAGATGAATTGGGTTATACTTTGCGCCGATGTCACCCCAAACGTTCAATCTGATCCTGCTGATGATCCTTGCTTCGCTTTATTTTGCGGTGCTGTCAACCCTGATACGCCGCCGCGAGGGACAGGAAAAAGCCGCTTTTCTTTTCAGCGGGTACGTGGCGGCAGGCTTTGTCATTACCGTGGGTGATGCCCTGTGGCGCGGAGGAAGATGGCCCATCATCACCCGCGTGGCGAACGATTTTCAGGCATACGGCGCGCTGGCGCTGTCGTTCATTCTGCTCATCACGGTGCTGGTTTTCATCCGGCGCGACCTGCGGACATGGCTCATCATCGGAGGGGTTTGGGTCGCGGGATTCATCCTTTTCGTGCCGAACCTGCTCCGCCTGCCAGACACGGTCTGGACGAACGGAAGTCTTGCCGTCACAGTGGACCGCCTCCCATCCATGTGGGCGGAACTTGGCTGGATCGTCTTCACGATCGCGGCATTCGTCAATGTGCGCCTGGCATATTCAAAATCGAGACAACCGCTGTACCGCAACAGGCTGAATTACTGGACTCCCGTTTTTCTTTTTATCATCATCAATGATCTTTTGCTGATCCTTGGCATGCCGCTCCCCGGCAACCCGGTTCGATTGGGCGCGGCGGTGCTGGGCGCGCTCATCATCGTTACACACGACCCGCCCGACCTGCGCGAAGTGGCGCGGCGCGTGCTCACCTATATCATCACATCGCTTGTGATCGTCGGCTTTTATCTCGCCGGCACGATGGCATCGCGTACGGTGTTCAATGCCCTGCCGCGTTACAACGAACTGCTGGTGGGCGCGGTCATCGCCACGGTGCTTTCCCTGCTGTTCACGCCGCTGCTCTCGGCGGTGCGCCGCCTCGTCAACAAATGGTACAACCTGCAGGAGTTCCACGCCAGCAAGACCCTGCACGCCTACAGTGAACAGATCAGCAACATCCTCGATATGCAGAGACTGGCGAACGTGGCGGTGGGGCTCATCATCGAAGCGATGGACATCACGCGCGGCTTCCTCTTCCTTGTGGATTCGGAAATGAAAGGCGGCGGGGAAAAATCCTTCCGACTGCGCGCGGTCCGCAACCCGGGCGAGCGTCAGATCAAGGTCATGACTCTTGCGACGGACCACCCCGTTGCCAAACAACTGGAATCGGAAAGACGCCCGCTTCTTCAATACGACCTGGACCTGCTCCCGATATTTCGACGTGTTACCGCACCCGAGCGGGAGTGGTTCAGTCATCTTGAAGCCGAAGTGTACCTGCCCATCTTTTCCAAACGCGAATGGATCGGCCTGCTGGCGCTCGGTCCCAAGATCAGCGGCAACCGCTACACCCCCGACGACCTTGTCACCCTCTCCGCCCTCGCCAACCAGACGGCGGTCGCGCTCGAGAACGCCCGGCTGGTTGACAACCTCGTGCAACTCAACAATGAACTGCGGCAGGCATATCGCTCGCTCGATAAAGCCAACCGCGACCTCGAACGCCTCGACCAGACCAAGTCCGATTTCATCAGCATCGCCTCGCACGAATTACGCACCCCGCTCACCACGATGATCGGCTACACAGAGATGCTGATCGAGGATGAGAGTCTCCCATCCACAGCGCATGCAATGTTGAAAGGCATCTCCAAAGGGACGAAACGCCTGCACGAGATCATGGACTCGATGTTCGACATCGCGCAGATCGACTCGCGCACCCTGCAACTCCACCTGACACCAGTGGATACCGCAATGCTCGTCAAGGAAGTGAGCCTCGGCATCCAAAAGGCGGTCCAGGAACGCCAACAGTCCCTGACCATCAACATCCCGCCGCTTCCCCAGGTCAAGGCAGACCCCAACCTGTTGACGAAACTCTTCCAGCATTTGATCAACAATGCCATCAAATTCACGCCGAACAAAGGCAGGATCGTCATTACAGCGCGCGCGGCAAAGGCGCAGAACAACGACATGCCCAGCGGCGGTGTCGAGGTGGTGGTAAGCGATACCGGCGTGGGTGTGGACCCTGAATCGCGCGAGATCATCTTCAGCAAGTTTTACCAGCCGGGCGAACTTTCCAAACACTCCACCAGCAAGACGCGTTTCAAGGGAGGCGGTGCGGGGCTGGGACTGGCTCTTTCAAAAGGCATTGTTGAGGCGCACGGCGGGCACATCTGGGTGGAAAGCGAGGGGTACGATGAGGAGAAATTCCCCGGCAGTCAGTTCCATGTTCTGTTACCTCTTTCCAATGAGGACACCATGGCAGGCACTGAAATAAATCTACAACTGCCCTAACACGAACAGGTTCGACAGTAAACAGGTACACAGGTAACGTGTACCTGTTTTATTTTCAGGTCATCTGCGCGGCAACAACCAGCCGATCAGTGCATACACCAGTCCAAAGACCAACAGACCAAATTTAAATATTGCGCACACCGCCGCAATTGCGGGATGGGACGATTCGTACGCACCCAGCAGGATCTGGAATAACGCGAAATTCTCCACCGCATCGAACAGTGCCGCAACGAACGCCCCCCAGCCTGCCGCCGCACCGAGGGACTTGATCCACCCTGCGTGTCTTCCAGCCGCCAGCAATGTGCCGAATGACAAAGCAAAGGCGTACAACGGCATGAAGAGATAGTCAATGCCGAGACCGAACGCGGTAAAGAATTTCCCTTCTTGTGACCAGGATGAAACCATAGCCTCCGCAGCGGCAGACGTGCGCGCCAACTCAAATGAGACAATCCCATTCGGCGCGGCGGAGGTACGCAGAGGTTGATCCAGCGCTCTGAAAACGACGAACAGGATAAGGGTTAGAAAAAGAAACGTGAAGAAGAAACGCTTGCGATATTCGTTGGGGACAAATTCGAGTGGATGATTCATAGGATCTCTGTTTGAAGGGTTACAGGTTGGCAGGTTAACCTTCAAACCTGCGAACCTTTCAACTTTTAAACATTTCTTCGATACACGCGGTGATTCTTATATTCCACACCGTTCAGGTTCTTCAAGTCCGCGCGCATTTGCTCGGTGGTCTCCGCCACCTGGGTCATTTCCACATGAACGAATTGCTTGAAGCCGAGGAGCGTGTGTCCCATTTCGTAGTAGAGGATGGCGTTTCCGCCGTGTCCCTGGAACTCA
>JBFYRY010000163.1:0-8634 GCA_041302025.1 Chloroflexota bacterium
ATCCATTGGATCGGCAACAAGACACTTCCCATTTCGCTCACGGTTGCCCGTCTGCGCGAAGAGATCGCTGACGGCGAAGTGGATGTGGAGTCGCTCAAGGAAGATCTCGATATGATCTCTGAAAGCGCCGCGCAGATCATTCAAGTGAAGGAACAGTTGATCGGCGCGGTACGTGAAGCGCGTCCACGCCCCGTGCTGTTCGCGGACGTGCTTCAAACCGCCGTGCATCAACGTGCCATCCCTGAGAACCTGCTCAAGGTTGAGATCGATCCTGCCGCGGCGTACGTCATTGCCGACAGCACACAACTCACGCGCGCCATTGGGAATATTTTGCAGAACGCGGCGGAGGCTGGCGCGAAGCATGTGAAGGTCACGGCGCGTCCCTCCGAAGAGCGCGGCATGTTGGAGATCGTCGTCGAAGATGATGGCGCGGGCATGGCTCAGGATGTCGCTGAAAAAGCTTGGTCGCCGTTCTTCTCCACGCGCGGACTTCCGCATCACGGGCTCGGTCTGCCCGCCGCGATGCATGTCATCTCGCAGTCGCAGGGTCGCATTGCGCTGGTCAGTGAAGAAGGCAAAGGCACAACCGTTGCCATGTTCATGCCCGGCACGCGCGTGGACATGGCAACGTCTCACGCTGGCAGTGTCAAGAACATCCTATTGATCGATGACAACGACGACTGGGCGCATCTCTTTGCCGAACTTCTCAAGGGAACAAAGGTCAAGCTGACCCAATCCACTGATTTGAAGAAACTTCCTGCCGCCGACCTGATCCTTGTGGATGAAAACATCGCCTCAATTTCCCTGACCGATGTCCTGTCTGCTCTTTCAGCGGCTGGACTCTCCTCGAAGACCGTCCTCCTCACCTCCGCCATCAACCCCGAGCGTGTGACGCAATTCCTGCGCGAAGGCGTCAAGGACGTGACCTTGAAACCATACTCCGGCGCGGAAGTCACTGAACTGTTGAGATAATTTCGGTAATGCGACATGAATGTCGCCGTTGGTGAAATATCTGTAGCGTTACAGAAGAAATTTTGAACCTGTGAATGAGATTGCTTCGTCGGGATTTCGGTGCTGTCGCACCTCAACCCTCCTCGCAATGACGAAAGAGAATGAATGAAACCTCGTTGGCGAAAAGTAATACACGACCTGTTCGATAATATGGGACGCACCCTGCTGGTGGTCTTTTCCATTGCGGTGGGTGTGTTCTCCATTGGCGTGATCGCGGGTGCCTACCAGATCATCTCGAATGATATGGGTATTTCGTATGCGGCGAACCAGCCTGCGAACGTCGAAATGCGCATGTCGGATTTTGACGATGATGTATTGTCAGTCCTTCGGAACCAGAGGGATGTTGAGAATGCCGAGGCGCGGCGCGTGGTCAATATGCGTGTCCGTGTGCCGGGTACCGAAAAATGGACAACGCTCGATGTGACTGCCTTTGAAAGTTTTGAGGACAATACCATCAACCTGTTAAAGCCCATCGAAGGCGCTGCTGTACCGGGCAAACGCGAAATCCTGCTGGAGGCGGATGCGCTTCTGGACCTGAACGTGGGTCTGGGCGGTCTGCTCGAGTTCCAACTCCCCGACGGCTCGACCAAACTAATGCCCGTCGTTGGTGTTGTGCAGGATACGGCGGCTGGGGCGGGCGATTTTCTCGCCGATCCATTTGCCTACATCACGATGGACACGTTGCAATATTTAGGTCAACCCAAACTGTACAACCGCGCTCTCGTGACCGTTGAAGGGGATGACGATGACTCCCAGCACATCCGTGAAGTGGGGGCGGTGGTAAAGGACAAGATCGAGAAAAGCGATGTGGTTGTCGGTCGTTCGCGTTTTTCAGAGACACATCAACATCCGTTGGGGAGCACGATCAATGCTGTGCTGGGCATTTTGCTGGCATTGGGTGTCCTGATCGTGTTGCTGTCCAGTTCATTGATCGCAAATACGCTGAGCGCGTTATTGAACCAGCACTTGCGTCACATCGGTGTGATCAAACTGGTGGGCGGACAGCGCAACCAGGTCTTCCGTATGTACATTACGCTCATCATGTCGTTCGGCATCATTGCCCTGGCAATTGCCGTTCCCTTTGGCGGACTTGGTGCGTACGCTCTTGCCGAATTCATTTCGAGCCAGTTGAGTTTTAGTCTGTTGGGGTATCGTATTGTTCCAGTGGCGTTTCTTGTTCAGATCGCTGTGGGTCTGTTCGTTCCATTGATCGCGGGTCTTGCGCCCGTCATCAATGGGTCGCGCATCACGGTCTTGAAAGCTCTCAGTGGGGACGTGGCTGAGGACGAGATCCAATTCAAAGACGGTGAGATGCGTCTCTCCTGGTTCGATTGGGCGCAGGTCAAGGTGACGCGTCTGCTTGCGGCGCGCGGCATCCACATCCCGCGTCCGTTCATTATTTCGTTGAGAAATACGTTCCGCAGAAAGAGCCGCCTGGCGTTGACGTTGTTCACGCTGACGATGGGCGGCGCGATCTTTATCTCGGTCTTCAATGTGCGCGTGACTTTGCATGATTACATCGGTCAGATCGGGAAGTACTTCCGCGCGGACGTGACGCTCGATTTCGACAGGGCATATCGCCTGCAGGAGATCGAGAAGACTGTAATGAAGGTGGACGGTGTTACGCTGGTCGAGGGTTGGCAATTTGCGAGCGGCGAACTCATGGACGACCAGGAGAACGTGCTTGAGAACATCACCCTGCTGGCTCCGCCTGCGGAGAGTAAGTTGGTACAGCCGATCCTTGTGGATGGTCGCTGGCTGCGCGTGGACGATGTGCGGAAAATGGCGGTAAGCGAAGGTTTGAAAAAAACGTACCCTGACCTGATGGCTGGCGATTACGTCAACATGCGGATCAATGGGCGTGACGAGGTCTGGCAGGTGATCGGCCTCTTCAAGTTTGTGGATCAGGAAGGTATTCTGGGGTATGCGCCTTTCGAATATATTTCGGATATGAACAATCAGGCGAACCGTTCCTTTTCCTACAGGGTCGTGACCGAAGGACACGACCGTGCCTATCAGGATGCCAAAGCCGAGGAACTGGACAAATACCTGCGCGATCAGGGATACAAAGTCCGTGTTGCCGAGGCGGGGACTGCAGCGCTGGATACGGCTGTGGAAAGCCTCGACATCCTGGTGGTGTTTTTGTTGATCATGGCGATCCTGACCGCCGTTGTCGGTTCGATGGGGTTGACCGGCACAATGGGCATGAACGTGCTCGAACGCACGCGCGAGATCGGAATCACGCGCGCCATCGGCGCGGATGACCGCGCCGTGATGCGGACGGTCATTGCCGAAGGTGTGGTGATCGGCTTGCTCTCGTTCGGTCTGGCGATCGTCCTGTCTTTCCCATTCACGTATGGTCTTTCGACGATCGTTAGTTTGGCTATTTTCCAGACGCCCATTGACGTGGTGTTCACGTACCAGGGATATGCCATCTGGCTGGGGCTGGTTTTGCTGTTGTCCACATTCGCAAGCATTTTGCCTGCGCGCAACGCGGCGCGGCTCACGATCCGTGAAGTGCTGGCGTACGAATAACGATTCCCGGTGGTTGAGTAGCCGCGAAGCGGCGTACACTTGCACCTGGTGTAAGTGCAGGTGTCGAAACCACAACTAATCAAGAAATTTTGCACTTATATACAATTTGTTGGTTTCGATACATTCCTCGCTAACGCTCGGAACTACTCAACCAACAGGATAACCAAAAGGAAGGTAACAATGAAAAAAACGTTTTACAACTTGACGATGCTGGTACTTATCCTTGCGCTGGGATTAACAGCCTGCGCGAACCAGCAGGAAACACCCGTGCAGGATGACACCCCTGCGGCTCCCGTCGTTTCATCGGATTCGGTTGTCGCGGAGGGACACCTCAAACCTGTCCATGCCGCGAACCTGTCGTTCCAGGCGCGCGGGATCGTGGAAACGGTCAACGTGGAGATCGGTGACCGCGTCAGCAAAGGGGACGTGCTTGCGCGTCTTGCCAATGCCAGCCAGGCGGAGGCGCAACTTGCCGCCGCGAACCTGGAACTGGTCAACGCACAGCAGGCAATGGATACCCTCATCCGCACAGGACCGGCGAACCTTGCCGCGGCATGGGACGCCTATATGAAGGCGCAGGTCGTCCGTGCCAAAGCCGAACGCGATTGGGAAAACCTCAACCTGGACGATATCGACGACACTCTCGATGATGATAAGGCAGAGTTGGAAGACCGCGCCAAGGACCTGAAAGACGCCCAGGAAGACTTCGACAAATACAAGGATCTCGACAAGGATAACTCCAAGCGCAAGACCGCCGAAGATGACCTTGAGAACGCGCAGGAGGATTACAACGAAGCGGTTCGCAAACTGGAAGAGGACACCCGCGAACGCGACAGCCTCCGTGCCGGGCTGGATGTCGCTCTTGCCAATGAAGCCGAAGCCAGACACCAATACGAACTCTCCGCCGAGGGCGCGAACAAGGATCAACTTACGCTGGCGCAGGCTCGTCTGGATAACGCCAAAGCGCAGGTCGCCGCGGCTGAATCGAACCTGTCCAATTTCGTTCTCACCGCGCCGTTCGACGCGGTCGTAGCCGAGGTGGCGATTGGAAACGGCGAACAGGTCGGACCTGAGTCCCGAGCCGTGAGCATCGCGGACACATCCACCTGGATCATCGAGACCACCGACATCACCGAACTCGAAGTCGTCAAGGTCGCCGTCGGTCAGAAGGTTACCTTCACAGCCGATGCGCTCACCGACGTCACCATGAAAGGCACCGTCACCGAGGTCAGCCAGTCGTCCTACACGCAGAGCGGAGACGTGATTTACACCGTCCGCATCAAAGCCGATGAGGTCGATCCGCTGGTGAAATGGGGTATGACTGTCGAAGTGACATTCGAAGCATTGGAATAACCGCTTACGCATCGTCCCGAAGGGATGAGTCACGAACGAAGAGCCTTCGGGACGATTCTCAAAATTAGAACATTTGTTGGCTTGAAATCGAGTCTGAAAAGTGCAATAATGGAATTGCTCCGAGAAAGAGCAAAACCGGGAAAACCCGGCGGCGCAAAGTCATGGGTCTAAAGCTGAACTGAGCCACGACCGCCAGACTGCCGATAAAAGCCAATCCGTCGAAAGGCGGTTTCGCAAAGCCAGGCATCTAAAATCAGTCGCGCGCTGATCAAGACCGACCGGCTGTCCGAAAGGCAAAACCAGGGAAACCTGGTGACGCAAAGTCATGGGTCTACAGTCACGGTAATTATTGTGACCATGATCGCCAGACCACCGAAGAGCACCTGCAGGGATGACCTTGTAATAAGGCATCCCTGCTTTTTTATTTGGATGAAGAGCCGCTTCTTTCCCAGCCGGTAAATGATTCCGTTACAACGATTTTCCCTCACTCCAAACGGACTCCCGGAATCGCCGCCCGGCGTGTTTTCATATCGAACGAACAGCCCATCGTCAGCACATGGATCCTTAACCCGCTGACCGCCACGGGACGCGACCCTTCCATCTCCGCCACATTGGTGGATGTCATTTCCCTGCCGTCCACGATCGTGACCGCATTCTTCCCCAGCACAGAAATCTTCACGTCGTCTTCCACAATGGCACAGGTGTTTTCATCCACGCCCACGCCGAGATGCCCCGGATGCATGGATATGGCATATGCCAGCCGTCCCAACCGGTCACGTTGACGGAAGTGCTGATCGAAAATGATCTTATCTGTGAACCCCAACCCCGGCGAAAAACGCGCCAAGCCCTCACGCGGAGTCGCGCCGCCTTTTCCGTAGGCGATCATCACCTTCGACATGATCGCTGTCCCGGCGGATGTCCCTGCCACCACAGCCCCGCGCCGGAATGCCGCCAGCAACTCCCGCTCGAATTCCGTCCCGCCGATGATGGATGTGATGCGCATCTGAGTCCCGCCTGCGATGAAGATGCCGGTTGCGTTGCGAAGCGCATCGAGATGTTTCTTTTTATCGGCGAGTTTTCTCTCCCGGAATTCCAGCGAAACCGGTTTGGATTTCACGCCCAAATGCTGAAATACCCGCGCGTATTCTTTGCCCGTATCTTTCAGACTCGAAGCCTGCGGCAGGACGACGATCCTTGCCTTCGCACCGCCCGCCCGCTTGATGAATTCCTCGAATAACACCGATTCTTCATCATCCACTGCGCCGCCGATTGCCATGAGAGTTGTCATTTGTTCACCTTTTTATAGATGTGAAATCGCGGTGGTTAAGTAGCCCTGCGCGATTGTTGCAGAGCGTACACTTGCACCTGTAACAAAAATATATCATGTTACCTGTTGGTTTCGGTACGGCGGACGAGCGCCGCCTGCTCACCCAACGGTTCACTCGTAGTCTTCATCCTTCATAATTCATCCTTCTTCCCTTATAATCCTCCTCATGACATCAACCAAATCCCGACCCCTCGACCCCGAATCCAAGCCCGATGACCGCGTGGACAATGCCCTCCGTCCGCAAAAGTTGAATGACCTGATCGGTCAGGACCAGGTCAAGGAGAATCTCAACATCCTAATCTCTGCCGCGCGTGGACGCGGCGAGGCATTGGATCATGTCCTGTTTTATGGACCTCCCGGCTTGGGCAAAACGACTCTTGCGAATGTGGTCGCGAATGAGATGGGCGTCAACATCAAGGTTACGGCGGGACCGGTTATCGAACGTGCGGGTGATCTTGCCGCCATCCTTACCAACCTGCGCGCCGGGGATGTGCTGTTCATTGACGAAGTCCATCGCTTGGGACGTGCCGTCGAAGAAGTGTTGTATCCCGCCATGGAAGATTTCGCATTGGATATTGTCATCGGCAAGGGACCTTCAGCGCGTTCCATCCGTTTGAAACTGCCGCACTTTACCGTTGTCGGGGCGACGACGCGACTCGCGCTGGTGACAGCTCCGCTACGGGCAAGATTCGGCGCCGTCTATCGCCTGGATTATTACGATATCGAAGCGATGAAGAGTATTGTGGCACGCGCCTCCAGCATGTTGAAAGTCCCGGCGGATGAATCGGGCATCGTTGAAGTAGCGACCCGTGCGCGCGGAACTCCGCGTATCGCGTTGCGCCTCCTGCGCCGCGTCCGCGATTTTGCCCAGGTCCGCTCGGATGGGACGATCACGCAAAAGGTTGCCAAAGAGGCGTTGGATTTGTTGCAGGTTGACCCACTCGGGCTCGACGATGTGGACCGCCGTGTGCTGAAGACCATCATCGAAAAATACAACGGCGGACCGGTGGGCTTGAACACGATCGCTGCATCCATCAGCGAAGAGCAGGATACGATCATGGACGTGGTTGAACCGTATCTCCTGCAACTCGGTTTTTTGGACCGCACCCCGCAGGGACGCGTTGCCACCAAGTCCGCGTATGAGCATTTGGGGTACACGTACACGGGTGAGGGGCAACAAAGACTTTTATGAGTTGGCAGGTTGCAGGTTTAAAGGTTTGAAAGTTAACCTGTAACTTGCAAACCTGCGAACCTTTAAACTCGAAAATGGAATCCATCGCTCGCTACCTCATGCTCGGCGGCATCATCCTCTTCCTCGTCGGTGGGGGACTGTATCTCGCCACGAAATTCGGCATCCCTCTCGGACGCCTGCCCGGCGACATCCGCATCGAGGGTGAGAACGGCTCATTCTATTTCCCAATCACAACTTCGATTTTGGTGTCGGTGGTGTTGACGGTTGTTCTTAATCTTATTAGAAAATTTCTCAATAGATAATTATGTCTAAACGTGGCGAAGTTCTTGTGGCAATTATGAATAAATCTCTTGACTTTGCCATTTTGCGCGAGAAACTTTGGTATCGCATTCCTGTTAATAGCAAAATCAAATGGCTTAATGATAAATGGCCTCCGAAATGGATTGCGTTTTATCAAACGAAAAAATTTGACCAGGATGCGTATGCTATTAATTATTTCGGGAAAGTTTCAAGCATTCAAGAAGTATACCGATGGCAATTGTTTCCTGATGAGCCAAAAGACAAAAAGAGCCAACAGAAATATTTCCAAATTAAGTTGAATTCCATCGAACGATTGCCAAGTCCAATAACAAGCCGCCGTTGGCGGCGAATTGTGTTTATTCCAACTACATGGGAGAGATTTTCTGCGGCGGAAGAAATAAATGATTTATATATCGAGAGTAATCTTGAAGAATCTGTTTGGAAGGAATTCAAGCTTTGGAATATCCCCGCTGAGAGACAGGAATATATTGAAATCGGAAAGCGAAACTATTTTTTAGACTTTGCAATCTATTGTGCTAAAGGTAATATTGCAATTGAAGCAGATGGGGACTTTTGGCATGCAAATCCAGAAAAGGCTGAAGAAGATAATGTTCGTGATACTGATTTGAAGCTGTCAGGTTGGGAGATATTTCATTTTAGTTCGCATCAAATTCAGGAGCAAATGGCAGATTATTGTTTACCAACGGTGGTTAAGAAAATAAATTCTTTAGGTGGCGTTGATGAAGGAAAGACTATTCCTAGAAAAATTGATTTAAATATTCCATCTGGTTCATATCAGCCATCCCTTTTTGATTGAATGAAAACCTCCGACTTCGACTACCATCTCCCCGAATCATGCATCGCGCAGACACCCGCCGAACCGCGTGATTCATCGCGTCTGCTCGTCTTGCATCGA
>JBFYRY010000164.1:0-10797 GCA_041302025.1 Chloroflexota bacterium
CCGCCGCGCTGCATGACGCGCTGTGTAATGCGCTCCACGCGTTCGGGAACCTGGAATTTATCGGCAGGCAGAAAACAGGAGACGAAGTCCACTTCCTTTGTAAATCCCTGTGCTTCGACCAATTGCTGGTAGTACGGATGGTTGTAATTGAGCATGGTCATTGTATTGCGGTGCTCATGGCCGAAAATCAGGATGCCGTACCCATCCAGCGGGCCCATACCCTTGGGACCCATCACTGTATCCAAACCGCGCGCCTTTGCCCATTCAAAGACAGCATCGAACAGCGCAGTTGCGATCTCCATATCGTTCTCGCAATCAAAGAAATAGAAATCCGCTTTTTTGGTGTTGTGATATTGGTTGAAGGGCTTGTTCTCAATGGCGGCTATGCGTCCCACATCCCTGCCGTCACGCACCGCCAGGAAGAAATCCATATCGGAATGTTCGTGGAAGGGATGCTTCTTCCGGTTGAGGTAGGTATAGGCATCGATGTTGAGCAACGGCACCCATTGCGGACAATCTTTATATAATTTGTGAGGCAACCGAACAAAGCGTTTCACTTGTGACATGTTTTCAGTGTCGATCTTTTCGATGGTAAGCATAATGACTCCTGATGGATGATATACATCGTGTATAACACAAATCCGCCATGACGGGTTCGTGCTATACTTGAAAAAAATATATAAAGGGATTTCATCATGACAAACGATCATCGGGAACTTCTCAGCAAATATGCCGAAGCCATCGTGAAAGTGGGATTGAACATCCGGCAGGGACAACGTCTCATCATCGCCAATGGAACTTCACGGGGGGTGCCGCCGGCAGGCCGGGCGCTTGTCCATGAAGTGACAAAAGCCGCCTATGCCGCAGGCGCGAAATACGTGGAAGTGCTCTGGGGTGACGAGGAAATGATGCGCATCCGCCTGCAAAATGCGCCAGCCGATTCCTTCGATGAGTATCCAAAATTTCAGATCAATGCCATCATGGATATGGTCAGGAACGGCGACGCCCTGCTTTCGGTCTATGCCAACGATCCGGACGCGCTCAAAGGCATGGACCCCGAACGTGTCGGCGCGTTGCAAAGGGCGCATCTCGAAAACTACTCCCCCGTCAGCGCGCAGGTCAGCCGCAATGCCATCAACTGGTGTGTGGTCGCATCCGCCAGCCCGGCATGGGCGGCGAAGATCTTCCCCGATCTCACACCCGAGGAAGCGGAGGAAAAATTATGGAAAGCCATTTTCGAGACCACCCGCGCCACACAACCTGACCCTGTCGCGGCATGGCAGGAACATATTCAAAATCTCGTCAAGCGCGCTAGGTTCATGCAGGCAAAAAAGTATTCATCCCTGCACTACAAAGGTCCCGGCACAGATCTGACCCTCGGGTTGCCGCAGGGACACCGCTGGGTCTCCGCACGCATGCCCGCCGAGAACGGCGTGGACTTCACCGCCAACATGCCCACCGAAGAGATATTCACGCTGGCAGACCGTTACCGCGCCGAAGGCACCGTAGCCGCAACCTTCCCGCTTTCGTATGGCGGCAGTCTGATCGAAGACTTTAGCGTGACATTTAAGGACGGCAGGATCATCAAGGTCAATGCGAAGAAGAACGAAGCCGTCCTGCAAAAGATCGTGGATACGGATGAAGGCTCAACGCGGCTCGGGGAAATCGCCCTTGTCCCAGCCAGTTCGCCCATCGCCCAACGCGGACACCTCTTCTACAACACGCTCTTCGACGAGAATGCATCCTGCCACATCGCCATTGGACGCGCCTACCGCTTCACCCTCACCGGAGGCGAGGAACTGACCGATGAGGAGTTCATCGCCGCTGGAGGCAACATCAGCCTCAACCACGTGGACTTCATGATCGGCTCCCCGCAAATGGACATCGACGGCGTCAAGGAAGACGGCACGCGCGAACCAGTCATGCGCCAGGGCGAATGGGCATTCGACCTTTAAATTACACCATGCACCCTTCGAAACGACTTCTGGAGGGTGCTGTTTTTTAACCGGAGGAAAAATGAACCAACAGGAATTCGACAGACTGTTATCAAAATATGCGGATGTTGTTGTGCAGGTCGGATTGAACCTGCGAAAGGACCAGATCCTTTCCATTCGCGGCATTCTGGAAGACGCACCATTCATCAGAAAGGTCACCGAGAGCGCCTACAAGGCGGGCGCCAAATACGTGGACGTGCTGTGGAGCGACGAAGGCTCCGCGCGCACCCGCTTCGAATACGGCGACCCGGAGAATATCACTTACATACCCGACTGGGTATTCGGTCGTTACGAAGAATTCTACAAGGATGGCAATGCGGAACTGGCAATCGCATCCACCGATCCGGATCTGTTTGAAGGTATCGATTCAGACCTGCTTGCCAAAAGCAGGAAAGCCCGCATGCAAAAGTTCGAGCCGTTGCGAAAATATGAAAACCTTGCCAACTGGTGTGTTGTGGCAACTGCCGCGCCATCCTGGGCAAAAAAGGTATTCCCGGGCATCCCTGTCGAAGAGGCACAGGCAAAACTATGGGAGGCGATCTTCAAGGTCTGCCGTATCGATTTGCCCGATCCCGTTGCCGCATGGAAAGAACACACAGACAGGCTTGTCAAATACAAGGAGTACCTGAACAACAAACGCTACACCGCCTTGCGCTATACAGCCCCCGGTACCGATCTGACCGTGGGTCTGCCTGAAAAACAAGTCTGGGCTGGCGCGCAGGAAACCTTCAAGAACGGCATCACCTGCACGGTCAACATCCCCACCGAGGAGGTCTTCACGGCGCCGCACAAAGACAAGGTGAATGGATACGTCAAAGCCACACTTCCGTTGAACCTGATGGGAACACTCATCGAAGATTTCTCTGTCACCTTTGAAAATGGACGCGCCGTAAAAGTGACCGCAAAAAAAGGCGAGGACGACCTCCGCAAGTTGATCGAAACGGACGAGAACGCCTCACGCCTCGGGGAAGTTGCCCTTGTCCCGAACAGCAGTCCCATCAACCAAAGCGGGATCCTTTTTTACAACACCCTTTTCGACGAGAACGCCTCCTGTCATATTGCGCTTGGAAATGCCTACCGCACCTCCATCGAAGGCGGCGCGGACATGAGCAACGAGGAATTTGCAGAAGCAGGCGGCAACAAGAGCCTCATCCACACCGATTTCATGATTGGTTCCGCCGAAATGGACATCGACGGCATCAAGGAAGACGGCACGCGCGAACCGGTCATGCGCAAGGGCGAGTGGGCATTCGATGTGTAGGGAACCAGCATAAAGATCAACGTGAAAGGCTGTGTCAAGATGCCTCCAAAGAAGAATCAATCTGTCGAATTGGATGAACTGCTTGCAGCGGAGTTCGATTACATTGCACAGACAGCCGCACAGGCAAACGAAGACCGCGCACGTGTATCCTCGTTTTACCTGATCGCGGTCGGGTCGCTGGTCGCGGCGCTCTTCGGCACACAGCTCTTCGATGCGGATAAGTTCACACAGACCGTCAAACTCATGTTCAGCGGACTCTTTACCCTGCTGACCATGCTGGGCATTTCCACGATCATGCAACTGGCTCGCCTGCGCTCGGCATGGCACGAATCCATGCAGGCGATGAACCAGATCAAGGACTTTGCGGTGAGTCAAAACCCGGAACTCGCCAAAGCCTTTCGATGGAAGACCAGCACCCTTCCCTCGAAATACAAAAAGAACAGCGTTTCCTACTATCAAGCCGTCGAAGTCGCGCTGATCGGCGGGTTGATGTTCGGCGCCTCCGCGTTCTTCCTGTATCAGGCGCTGATTCCCACTGTTGGCATTATGCATTGGATCGCCGCCCTGCTCGCCGGCATATTCATGATCTATATCCAGATTGTCGTCTACAGACGATCATTGAAGTAACATGCCGCGCGATTACGCAGATCAACCCCCGACCGCATTTCAAAGACTGCCCGAATACAAACGGGACGATGACTGGATCCGCGCCTTTTTGCGCTCTGCGAAAGTGGGACATTTCGCCTCTTCGCGGGATGGACAGCCGTTCCTGACCCCAAACACTTTCTGGTTCGACGAGGAGAATCACCAGATCGTCTTCCATTCGAATGTCACGGGTAGAATCCGCTCCAATATCGAGAGTAACCCAAAGGTTTGTTTTGAGGCGAGCGAGTTGGGGAAGATGCTCCCATCCAATGTGGCGCTCGAGTTCTCCCTCCAGTATCGCAGTGTGATCGTGTTCGGTACGGCACGGCTGGTCACAGACCCGGCTGAGGCGCGGCGCGTTTTGTACGGTCTCATCCAAAAGTATTTCCCTGAGATGCAGGCAGGCAGGGAATACCGCGAGATCACCGACAAGGAGTTGAAGCATACATCTGTCTATGCGATCCAGATCGAGGAATGGAGCGGCAAGGAAAATTGGAAAGACCGTGCCGACCAAAGCGACGAGTGGAAGCCGCTCGATGAAAAATGGTTTGGAACATAACGGCAACTTCCGCCGTCGAATAACGTAAACATAGTATCAATGTTTTCAGTTCTGGAGGAAAAATGTCTGAAGAAAAAGTTCGCACAGAAGAGTTTCGTGTCAATGGCGAAGAACTGATCGCCAAGGTCAAAAATCTGATCAAAGAGGGGAATATCCGCAAGGTGATCATCAAAGATAAGGAAGGCAAGATCGTGTTCGAGATCCCGCTCACGTTTGGCGTAGTCGGCGCATTGATCGCGCCGCAGCTCGCCGCCATCGGAGCCATTGCCGCCCTGTTGACCGAAGCCACAGTGGTCGTGGAGAAGTCCGAGTAGCACAAAAAGCACGATTGCATTTTGAATGCGGAAGTGCTATAAATAAATCAGGGGAAGCGTCCGGCACGTTAACAACCCAAACCTAGACAAGGAGGTAGTATGGATCGAAACGTTGGGCTATGGATTGACCATAAGCAGGCTTACATCATCTGGTATGAGAACGACAAGATCGAGGTGATCCTTTCCAACATCGAACCACCCGCCCACTTTTCAGGCGGAACGCAACTCGGCGGAAAGTTGAACCAAAAAGGAGATTTGGAACTGCGCCACAATGACCGGTACAAATTGCAATTGACTAAGTACTATCAACAGATAATCGCCAAACTCAGGGATGTGGATTCCATCTTCATCATGGGACCCGGCGAAGCCAAGATCGAGTTCGAGAAAACCCTGAAAAAGCACAAGGACATGCAGAACCGCCTGCTGAAATCGGAGACAACCGACAAAATGACCATGAACCAAATGATCGCCCATGTTCGAAAGTTTTACCAGGAACAGGCAGTCGCGTAACCTGCTACAACTGAATAAATCAAGGAGCCAGAGGCAATGCCTCTGGCTCTTATTTTTTTACCGGCGTTCCAGCCCCAAGCCGGGACCCTCCGGCAGGGACATCTTCGCGCCGTCGTATTTCAATCCGCGATAGGGATCGTTCTTGATGAGCAGTGGACCATCCAGATCGGCGTAATCGCACAGCGGAGCCAGGTGAGCGGCGGCAGTCACGCCCACCGACGACTCGACCATGCAACTCAACATGATCTGCATATCGTGCGCCCGCGCCGTGTGGATCATCCGCAGGGCTTCGCGGATGCCTTCACTCTTCATGGTCTTGACGACAACACCGTCCACCGCGCCCGCGAGTTTTGCCACATCATGAGACGTCTTTGCGGTTTCATCCGCAAAGATCAGCGCATTGACTCTCAGCGCGTTCAACCGCTCCTTCAGCCAGAAATACCCATCCACATCGTCCACGGCGAGCGGCTGTTCGATGAACTCCAGATCATATTCCATCAAGCGCGGGATGACCTGCAACGCCTGCTCGCGGCTCCACCCGGCATTCGCATCGACTCTTAACTTTGCACTGGTCGCCTTACGAATAGCCTTGACTCTCGCCTCATCATCCTCGCTTCCCAACTTGATCTTCAAAATCGGATGTCCCGATTCCTTCGCCTGCTCTGCCATCACTTCGGGCTCGTCCATGCCGATGGTGAAGGAAGTGAGAGGCAAGTCCTTTGGGTTCAAACCGAATAATTTATACAACGGCTGTCCCAGTTTTTTGCCCCACAGGTCGTGGAGCGCTTCGTCGATGGCGGAACGCGCCGCGCGCGAACCGGCAGGTCGCTTCGCCAGCACGGCATCCAAATCGAACGGGTTATCGCCCAACTCCGGCACGGACTTGAGATATTCGATGATACCTTCCTGCGTTTCACCATAGTAAGGCACCGCCGCCGCTTCTCCCACCCCGTCATCCAGATAGACAAGCACGTTATTACGAACATCGCTCGCCCCATGCGCCACGCGGAACGTTGTCCGCAATTCAAGTGTGATCGGTTCCCAGTGTAGTTTCATGTTTTCACCCGTTGTCGGTAGTTGAGTAGTTCCGAGCGACAGCGAGGAACGTATCGAAACCACCATGTAAGTAAAATAATTCTGGTTAATGGTGATTTCGATACGCGGCGTAACGAACAGCGCCGCTACTCAATCACCGAGGATGTCTTCTACCCTCTTCTCTTCAAAAAATCCAACACCTTCGCCACCCATTCCCCTTTGCGTTCCTGATGCACATTATGCCCCGTCTTTTCGGGGATCCACAACTCGGCGTTCGGCACATGCTTCGCAATGTACTGCGCGTGCTCATCGGGCGCATTGACCTTATCATCCGCGCCCATGATGACCAGCATCGGCACATTGACGCGCGCGAGATCAGCGGGTGAATAATTCGGCTCAGAGATGAGTTCCTTCAACGTCAGCCACAGCAAGTCCTTCCAATATTCCTTCCCGTTCACCTCGCTGTGCAGTTTGATCATCTCATTGCGCCATTCGGGTGCTTCGCGCTCCACGCGGTCAGGGTCAAAGATCCCCGGCTCGCGCTCCACCAGGTAACGCGTCACATATGCGTTCGCGGCTTGCGGAATGCACGTCTGCGTCACTTCGGGATGCTCCACCGCGGTCAGCAATGCCACATTCCCGCCGTTGCTGTGACCGATGATGTGCGCCTTCTCGTATCCCATCGCGCGCACGAACGCCGCAACATCGTCAGCCAGTTCTTTGAACGAATAACTCTTGTCCGGGTTGTTCGACCGTCCATGCCCGCGGCAATCGGGCGCAAACACTTTATACTCCTTCGCCAGTGTGGGGATGAGCAAATCCCAATCGGTATGGCTGTCGATGGTCGAGCCGTGGATCAATACAATCGGAACTCCCCCGGCATTACCATACTCTTGATAATAAATATTCGCACCATTGAGCGTTGTATATGGCATATCGCCATCTTAACACAAATGGTAGAATCAATCCATGCAAAACACCCTCAACGACTACATCAAGACCATCGACCGCCGCACATCCCTTTTCGATGTGAAGATCGACTCGGAGACGAATGGGACTCTCACCCTCAGCGGACGCGTGCTCGACAAGTCGCAAATGGACGAACTGCCCCGCCTCTTCCCGGACCGGAAACTGGATACCGCTTCGATCCGCATTCTCAACGCTGAGACTCACACCCGAGTCCACGTGGCGACGAATTTGACCGGCTTGTACGAACGTCCAACTTTCGGCATGCCCCTCTCAAGCGAATTGCCTTTCGGAACAGATCTGGAGACATTGGACGAACGAGACAATTGGGTATACACCCGTCAACCTGATGGATATTTGGGCTGGGTATATCGTCGTTATCTCGGCGAAGGGAGGGCGCCAGCCGCGACACATCTTGTCCTTGCCCCTGTCATCGAGTTGCGCGAAAAGCCGGATCAGGCAAGCGGGGTGGTGACGCGTCTCGTAAGCGGAACAGGTGTCGCCGTGGAAGAGAAGCGGGGCGACTGGTCGCTGGTGAAGGCAAATAAAACGGGATGGCTCCCCTCGTCCAGTATACGCGCGCTGGCAGACATCCCAAAAAGTATCGATGAGAAACGTGCGTTGATGACTGCGGATGCGATGCGCATGATCGGCATCCCGTATCTTTGGGGCGGCACGAGCGGAAACGGGATCGATTGTTCGGGGTTTGCGCGTTTACTGCATCGCTGGGTCGGCGTGGGCATCCCGCGCGATGCCGATATGCAATGCGATGCGGCAAAGCCGGTTGAGCTGCCATTCGAGATCGGCGACCTGCTTTTCTTTGCGGAAGGTGAAAGCAAACGGAACATCACGCATGTGGGCATGAGCCTGGGCGGCTGGAGGATCGTCCATTCGTCGCGGAGCAATAACGGCACGTATGTAGACGATGTTCAGGAGACGCCGCACCTAAAGGATATTTTTGCAAGCGCAGGTTCGTTTTTACGGTGATCCCGAATCACCATTGCCACGAAAGGACAAGTCGACACACCGATCAATCACCATAATCAGGTGGCATACTGACTGCCCGTCAGGACGTGTCGAAGTGAAGATGTCCTAACTCCACGCATTGAAAGTCCGTTTTAATCAATTTTGGATATTGAAAAAGAAATTAAACAGCCTATAATCATTCTCTGTAAAAAATTTACTAACATTTTTACACTTGAAATGACCGGCTTAAGTCGGAATAGTTGATTGGTTGATTCGTGACATACGAATACGGATTCCAACTCTGCAGATTTGCCTGGTCAGGAATCACCGTATCCGGCTGGATAAAGTGGTTGATATAAGGCGAATCAACAACATCAATCATAATAATTCGACTTGAATTCTCTGCGGTACGGTTTTCTAAAAGAACCTTATGGCTATCTGGAGACCAAGCAACCCCAGTATATGTTATGAGATCATAATCTCCCTGCGGATTGCGCCGATAATCTGACATCAAATTACCTTGAATACAATACAAATCAATATTGCTGCTAAAGTAATTAAGAATTGCCAACCGATCTAAATTGTAATTGCTTGGATCCGCTGAAAAAAGTAATGCAATATATGATCCATCAGGAGACCAACTATATCTATCAATACTTACTCTGTCATAGTTGTCAGACAGATTTGTTAATTTTGTTATTCCAGCATTCCTATTAATTAAAAACAACTCATCGTTCATATATTCGAGAGATTTGCCTGGTGCAGCCATTATTACTTGATTACCATCCAATGACCACTGCGGAGCCTTCACAGGAAATTGAAGAAATGAAGTTGTTTGTAGATACAAAATATGACTATTGGTCTCGACATTCCATAATACATATCTTTGATTCGTGCCCGCATAAACTGCCCTCGTCAATGTCGAATCATAAACAACTCTTCCTGATCCATTCCAATCAGGCGGGTACTCCAAAAAATAGATGTTTGGGAATTTGGAGATTAGTTCTTTGCGGTCATTTGAGAATGGATCAAGAATCAACAGAGCCGGAGTTTCATCACCAGTTTTTTTTATTACTATGTGATCATTGTCCAGCCAATAAGAAACCTTTTCCCACTCATCTTCCCATGGAATGTTGAAAACCTTATTTCCAGTGCCTGTTACCACAGCCAACCGTTTTTCATGCGTTGAGACATCCTCAGATTGATATGCCAACCATTTTCCGTTATACGACAGTGCGAATGAATACACAATTTCATTATCAGGAATAAATGGTCTTGCCACCCATGTATCAAGATCAAGAGACATGATCTTATATTGATCATACTCAATAAAGAGTATTTTCCCTAGGTCGGTACTATGGCTTCGGAGAGACGGTTCAATATTTGGACAAGTTTCTGTCACAACAGTCTCGGTCACTTCAGAATGAGCTAGCTCTGTAGAGGCTGGAGATACAAGTTGGTTATTATTAAGAGGCATTGGTGTAACATTTTCTCTAGTCTCAGTTGGAAAGACAAACTGGGTACCGTTCCCAAAAGGCGTGGGCGTAATATTCCCTGTTGGGGCAACCACAATGTTGCATCCTGTCAACAAAACCACCATTACCAACAAGATACTGAAAAACAACTTCCCATTCATTCGATAACTCCTTAGGGGACCTGTATTAGTCGTCCGCCACCAGCCTGGACAGTGTTTAATTGATTAACACTAAACACAAAGAAAGTATCAAAGTGGAACATCGAGGGATTGCTTCCTGCTTTCTCATAGTTTCCCCAATGATATGCTTTGTCACCTGTATAAATGGTGTTTCCTGGAGAAGGGTTGAGGATATCGTGTCCAATACTTAATGAGTTGCTGTTAGAATATTTCACAACCTCACTGGGACTCCATAAGTTTCTGGGTCCTGGCCAAATTGGATAATCATAGGTTGGATCTGCATCATTTGGATCGCCAGTTGCCGGATCAATATGCCTAATATATGCGTCATATCTTTTTTGAGCAGATTGAGCATATGCGGCCAGAAAATTAAAGACGCCATTTACACAGGCGCCGGTACAATAAGGCCCATTTCCGCCAACAGATCTCGCATCACCCCATAAGTGGAGAGAAACCGCCTGGATCATAAAATCTTTAGCATCCGGGGACACTCCCATTTCGTACATCACCATCATTCCTAAGAATCTTTCTATAGTAAAACCACCATCTTCCTTCCACCACGCGCCATCTCCTTCGTAATCTGCATAGTAGTAATATAGTTCTCTCATCATTTCCCCACTATAGCAAAGTCTCTTGTCGCCTCTTATTCTACAAGAGTGCTCACCCTTATCTAATGTCTCATTGGGCTTGTTTGGATATTTCAGTGACTTGGACCAGTCCACACACGATCCCAGATAATCACCGTCACATCCGGCATGTCCCGTCGGGTCATTAAAATTGACCGGATTGCTACCAACAAAAGACACCCAAAGAGTCGCAAAATGTAGGATATGTAAGCGTGTCCCACCCACAGCATAGGTTGTACGGGAAGATTGTAAAAGTGCTGGAGTGGC
>JBFYRY010000165.1:0-13944 GCA_041302025.1 Chloroflexota bacterium
TACCGGCGATGCCTTTACACTCGTCACCGATGAAGACCGGGATCTGATCCGCGTGCTCGAACGCATCATGGGCGGACCGCTCGAACGGATCACTCTCCCGGACTTCGACTATGCAGTTGCCGCGCCGCCGAGGTCTGGTCACGAACGCCGTGAGGGGACCCGCCCTGCGCGCCCCGCCCCTACGCCGAAGAGTTATACGAGGAACCGGCTGGCGCCACGAAGGAAGTAAGGCAGTAATCAGTGGACAGTTATCAGACCCGTCTCGATGAGAGGCGGGTTTTTGTTTTGGGAAAGTGTATAATTTCAACACTGGACTTTTGGCAAAAGGAATATAAAAAGGCAATGGAAATCTCAAAAGAAGCCATCCAACAAATGATTGACAAAGATGAGTTCGAAACAGCCGAGAAATTGGCGCGAGAGTTTGCTGATTTAGACACCAGTGACTCAAGTCGGAAAATAGTCTTGGGACGAGTTCTAGGGATAGTTGAAAAATATGACGAATCAGTCGAAATTTTTGAGAAGTTGTTAGAAATAGATAAAACCAATCCTGACATTCCTTTTTACTTGGGGGTTTCCTATCATAACCAAGGAAAGTATTCATTAGCCATAGACGCCTACCATAAAGCTTTAGAGTTTGATAAGCGAAGATTGTTGATTTATTATTATTTAGGACGTATTTACAACAATTACGAGTTTGAAGATAGAGATGTCGAGAGTGCTAAAAGATATTTTCGCAAAGCCACTGCAGATGAAAACCCTCTCGAAGAAGCCTTCATAGAATTATCTAATATTGAAGATTTCAGCAGGAAAATTTATGTAATTAATAACGGCTTACGTCATTTCCCCAACAATCCAAAACTACACACAAATTTATGTGAAGCGCTATATCTTAACGAGAAATATCTTGAGTGTATTGAAGCGGTTGAAAAAGCTGCCAAGTTAGGTATTGAAAACGAAAGCATAATCTATGTTTCAGGATTAGCGTTTATAAAACTCAAAAACACCAAATCTGCAATTCAGTCCTTCCAAAAAATCAGAGCCGAAGACGCCAAAGGAAAATATGTTCTTCGCGTGCTTGAGAGTTTAGCATATCTTGCATCAAACGATTATCAAGCCGCCATCAATATCCTTCGTGAAGTTATTGCACAAGATTTCGGCAATCAGCTTGAGTTTTCTGCACACATAATCCTTGCTTGTTGCTATCTAGAAGATGGCAACACGAGTAGTGCAGAAGGGATTTTTGACGAAATTCCTATACTAAACCAGTTTGACCCCCAAATCCTAATTGCTGCGCCTATACTTTACGGCTGGTATGATATCAGCGACTACTTGGAAAACGTACTAAACTCGATTATCGCCAAAAGTACTACACCAACCATTGCAGCAAAGGCTTTCACCATTATAGCGAAATATAAACACAATATCATAAAATACTCAAATCAATATGCAGGAGATGTTTCGAGTGATTTACTCTTAATAAAAGAATACCTTCTCAAAAGCCTGAAAGTTTTTCCACAAAACGCTGATATTCATTCGTTTCTAGCAGAAGTATTAGAAGACCTAAACGACTGGCTAGGGGTCGCGGAACAAACATTCTTAAGCCAAGCACTTAGCTTTGATGATAATTATTCATACCTAACCAAAAAGACAATCAATGCAATATATGACAACAAATCATTACTGGATGAATTTTTAAATTTAATTGACAAATTCATCAAAGATGAATATCGTTTTGTTCGCCGATTTTCGTCTCATGACTTCGCAACACTGGTAAATTTTTTCCATAACAAACAAGAATTTGAGATGGTTGTACACTTAGCAGAAAAATTTTCTTACGAGATATGGAAAGATGCCGGGATTTTGTTTGAATTAGCATTCGCATACACACAAACCAACAATAGGAAGAAGGCTAAAACCGTTTACCAATCTTATTTACGCGACATTGGGAACAACCAAGCTGTAGCGAACAATTTAGCCTTAATTGAGGAAGAAGATGGCAATCTCCATGAAGCAGAACGATTACTCAAACTCGCTCTGGAACTTGATGTTGCCAACGAAAAAACCCCAATAAATTTAACTCGTATTCAAGGGAAAATCAAGAAACTAGACGAACAGAAGCGCGCTGTTCAAAAAGCTGCTGAATTATTTCTACAAGAAACCGATGATCACAAAAGGGTGATTGCTGATTTGTTCACTCAAAGAACCGAGGATAATTTAATATTATGCGACCCACAAAAAACCAGCGACAAGCTTGGCGTGAAGTTAGAGCGCGGTAAGAAAATTATTGCCGAATTTCTCCAAAAAAACTATTTTGAAGAAGTAAAAGATCATGCCATTATATTTAACGGGAAAGTCCTACGGATAAATCCCGTACTAATTTCACATTTAGAGAAAGAACTTGATAGAATCAAGAAACTTGACTTCATAGATAAAATTTCCGAGAGATTGTTGAGCGAAAATCTAGACAGTCAATACGGCTATAACAAATCACTTGTTGAGAAGTTAGTCTCAGTGAATGAAAGAGGCCTGGCAAAAATACTTGAACGAGACTTGAACGAAGCTATTACTAGTTTGGTCATGGAAGCTTACAAATCAACGCTAATTCTATGTGGCAGTATAGTAGAAGCTATATTGCTTGATCAGCTACTTTCAAATGAAGATATGGCAATTCATGGACTCGAAGTAATTCTTTCAAAAGAAGGTAAAACACTGAAAAGCGATGATCGAAAACTTGAAAAATGGGGATTAAGCAGAATGCTTGATGTCGCTCAAGAAATTAACCTCATTAGTAGCAATCTTTACCATTGGGGACATGGGATCAGAGAATTTAGAAATTTAGTTCACCCAGCTATAGAATATCGGAAGACGATTGAAGTATCACGAGAAAATGCAGAGATGGCTTGGAATGCCGTGAAAAGACTTCTAAAAGAAATTGATGAAAAAGGAAGACCTGATTCCGACCATAGATAATCGCATCATCGGTATCCTGCTCATTGCCATCTCCGCTGTGTTTATATAATCAAAAAGAGCCCCGCGAAATCGCGGGGCTCTTTTTCTTATCAACTTAGGCGTTGACCATGGTGACGTTGCTGGCCTGCGGTCCTTTGGGTCCTTGTTCAACATTGAACTCGACCTTCTGACCTTCCATCAGGTTACGGAAACCATCGCCTTGAATGGCGGAGAAATGGACGAAAACGTCCTTGCCGCCTTCGCGTTCGATGAAGCCGAAGCCCTTGTCACCGTTGAACCACTTAACCTTACCGACTATTCTTTCAGACATGTTTGCCTCCTTTGGCAAAATAAAAAGTTTTTAGGCGTCTTGTTTGTTCCATCGGAGGATAAAACAAAAACAGCCCGCGGAATAAAACCGTGAGCTGTGGCTGTTCTTCTAACCAACGTAACTTACCGTTATCCTACTAAAATGATAATAACAGACTAATCAGGATGAGTCAATCAAAAAACATCGCCAAAGGACCATCACTTCATGAAATGACTGACAGGCATCCTGCTGGTATCTCCGCCATGTTTGCATGAATCACGTCGCGAGAACAGGATTTTCTGGGTGTTGAAACAACTTGAGCGCATACGGTATCAGCATGATCATGACGAGCGTGTACATCGCTTCGGTCTTCCAGGTGGCTGGAGAAACAACATAGAGCCAATCCTGGGCTGGAAGCAGGATCACCTTGCCTGCCGCGGCAATGAACATTGCCAGAGTCATGGCGCCAAACAGCGCCCCAAAGCGTTTCCACTCGTGTTGATTGTGCAGGTAGAGCCATGTTCCTGAAGCCAAAACCAGAAACGAAAAAAACATGAACGGCTCGTCGCCTGTATACGCATCGAACGTTATCATCAAGGCGAAAGGCACCCCACCGTATGGGATGAAACACAGAAGTGTCCAATCGTTTCTAAAACGTTGAAAAGCGGGCAAGCACCTTGTTACCGTCACCAGCAGGATCATTACGACCAGCAACCCAAACCACCAGCCCCCTTCAAACAAGATGTCGCCCAATGGCGATAACCGATCATAGAGACGCAATGATCTGATGTCCAATAAGAACGAGAAACCAGACACACTAAGTATCGTCAACGCAAATCCCAGATAAGGCAGGGACCAGCGCGGCAAGCCTTTGACAAACCCAATGAGAAGCAGGATACCCAGGGAAACAACTATGAAGATGCCAATCCCGTTGACCAACATGCTCTGAGGGGTCAACAAGTTTGACACCATCAGCACGATCATCAGCGGCTCGACGAATCCTATCAAAAGGAAAGGGTATAACGCTGTGAGAAATTCCCGGCGCGAACCCGGCACAAAATCAAATCGTGAAGAGAATTTTCCAATCATCTTTGCCTTTCTCCTCTCCCGCAGATGTTCATAAATGATTGCCTGCGGCAAACTGATCAATTCGCGCAAGACGAAAAGCACAACCGGGAACTTCCCTGCCTGCATTGCATCATCGAGCGATAATTCGAAAACGGTCTGTAATTCGTCGCCGTATTCATCACGATATGCTTTTGGGAACAAATGCAACAGCAAGGCATAAAGACTTCTCACGCCCCATCCTCCCGCAACCGCAATCGCGCCTCTTTGACCATACCCTGCAAGCGGACTGATTCCGCTTCGAGCACGCGCATCCCCAATTCGGTCAGTGCATATGATTTGCGGGGCAAACCGGGACTCACATCTTCTTCATCATCTGCAAAGCGTTCGATCAACTCCTGGTCCAGCAAACGCCCAACTGCCGTGTATAGAGTGCTCGTGCTTAAATTGACTCGTTCCTTGCTCAGATCCTTCACATCCTTCATGATGGCGTATCCGTGTTTTTTGCCGGGGGCAAGGCTGAGCAAAATATAAAACGTCGATTCGGTGAGGGGAAGATAAGATATGGGATCAGTGGACATGGGTTTATCCTAATAGTCATTTAGTGATATATCGTGATATGACATATGTTATTCCTGATACCCATCCCTGTCAAGAGATGGATTAATGGTATCCTCGCGGACATGAACCCCATCGCCTCCATACTGAACATCCAACCTGCCCTCGTTATAGACGGCGCGCTCGCCACCGAATTGGAACACCGCGGCTACGACCTGAAGGATAAATTATGGTCGGCAAAGATATTGCTCGAACGACCCGAAGCCATCAAACAACTCCATTACGACTACCTCAAAGCCGGCGCGGATTGCGTCATCACAGCCAGTTACCAAGCCACCATCGCAGGCTTCATGGATCGCGGCTTGACCGAAGCACAAGCTATTGAACTCATCAAGAAATCGGTGCGGCTCGGCATCGAAGCGCGTGATGAATTTTGGAACGACGAGGCAAACCGGGCTGGCAGGGCAAAGCCGTTCGTTGCCGCATCGGTGGGACCGTATGGCGCGTTCCTTGCGGATGGTTCCGAGTATCGCGGGAATTATGGTTTGACCGAGGAACAGTTGATCGAGTTCCATCGTCCGCGCGTTAGCCTGCGAGACGATTCCCTCCCCCATCGAAGCGCGGGCGCTGGTAAAACTCCTAGGCGAGTACCAAGGCGTCCATGCATGGATCAGTTTCAGTTGTCGGGATGAGACGCATGTCTGTGAGGGGGAAAAACTCGAAGAGTGTATCCGGCAGGTTGAGTCGAGTCCGCAGGTGGCGGCAGTCGGAATTAATTGCACATCGCCGAAGTTTATCCCCTCTTTGATCCATGAAGCAAAAAAGGCAACGGACAAGCCCATCCTTGTGTATCCCAATTCGGGCGAAACCTATAGCGCCGAGAAAAAGGACTGGAACGACGATCCTGTGTTCGAGTCGTTCGGTGAAGAGGCAAAGGTCTGGTATGACGCGGGCGCACGGATGATCGGCGGTTGTTGCCGCACTTCACCGAAGGATATTCAAGCGATCGCGGGCTGGGCAAGACCTTCACAGTGAGCCAAACATGGAACCGTCACTAAAAAAGCGTGTGTTACTGATCACTGGGGTGATTCTCATACAATCGATCTATACACCCACCAGCCTGTTCCTGACTGGCGGCATCGAGCCGAAACTACCGATCGATATTTTCCCGCTTTGGACCGTCTGGGTCATTCCATATGCCTTGTGCTATCCGCTCTGGGCGACGGCGCTGGTCTGGTTGACGTGGAAAATGGATGAAAGCATGTTTCGCAGGACCATCGCCGGGCTTTTCTTTGCCTGTACACTGGGCGTATCCATTTTTATTTTGTTCCCGACTTACGTTGTGCAACCTGAACTGCATGGGACAGATATTCTTTCAAACATTTTACGTTCCATCCAAATTGCAGGCGGGGATCACGATGCCCTACCCAGTTCTCATATCTATATAACCGTCCTGCTCGCCTTGTTCTACCACTACTGGTATCCGCAGTACAAATGGCTATGGTTGTCCATTGTCGTCATCGTTTCCCTCTCCACGCTTTTCACGCAACAACACTACATCTTGGATGTGATCGCCGGATATCTTACAGCCTGGCTGGGTTACCGATTCGGTTTGTGGTGGAATACAGTGGACGGAAAATTTAAGCGGAGGACGATGTCTCATGCCTGAACCGAAGATTACCCGTCCAAAATTTCCAAAAGGATATGCGGACAACCCCGCCTCCTACCTGACCTGGGACTGGGTCGCCGCGCAATTGACCGATGCCAGACACTACTGGCTTTGTTCCGTCCGCCCCCCTTCGTCTGACGCTCCGGACGGAAGACCGCACGTTGTCCCGCGCTGGGGCGCCTTCCTCGATGGCAGGTTTTACTACGACGGCAGTCCCGAGACGCGGCACGCCCGCAACATCGCAGAGAATCCACACGTTACGCTCAATCTCGAAAGCGGAGAGCAAGCCATCATTCTGGAAGGCACATCACAACCTGCCGGAAAACCCGATCCCAAGTTCGCAAAGCGATTAGCCGAAGCCATCGGCAAAAAATACGCAGAACGCGGCTACTCCCCCGCACCCGATCAATGGGATGAAGGCGGGTTGTTCGTGTTCACGCCGCACCAATGCATTGCATGGACCGTTTTCACCGAAAATCCGACGAAATTTGAGTTTGAGTGAATCATGCAGATCAAAAACCCCGAACTGTTTGAAAAACTGGTCGCTGAAGCTCTGGCACAGGAATTCTCTGGATGGGATTTTAAGTATATTGCCCAGAGATGGATCGAAAGTCCCTTATCCTGGAATTATCCGCAGGTTGTGCTCTCTCATATCAAGCCTGACATGCACATGCTCGATATGGATACAGGTGGCGGTGAGGTCTTATCCTCCCTTCAACCTCTACCGAAGAACACGTACGCAACCGAGGGGTATCCGCCCAATATCCCTGTAGCGAAGGCGAGGCTTGAACCCCTTGGCGTATATTTCGTTGAGACCCATCAGGAGGACACCTTGCCTTTCGAAGATGGTCTCTTCGACCTGGTGATCAATAGGCATGCTGCCTTTTTTGCCGCCGAGGTTCACAGAGTTCTAAAGCCCAATGGATTGTTTATTACACAGCAGGTCGGAGGCAAAAACAACTTCGAACTCAATGAACTCCTCCAGGATGAGCCTGAATTTCAATATTCGTACTTTACCCTGGAGTGGGCGACAAAACAATTGACCGATGCGGGCTTCCAGATCCTGGATCAAAGGGAGGAATTCCCCGAAACCATCATCACAGACATCGGCGCGCTTGTTTTTCACCTCAGAATCATATCCTGGCAGATCGCGGATTTTAGCATTGAGAAATATCACGATAAACTGGTTCAGATCCACAACATGATGCAGGACAAGGGTAGTCTGAGGATTAAGAGCCATCGTATCCTGATTGTGGCAAAGAAGATATAGGTATGTGGCTCTACATCATTCAAGGCATCGGCTACGGGCTTGCCGCCGCGGCACAACCCGGTCCGTTTCAGACCTACATCATCTCGCAATCTCTGGCAAAGGGATGGAGAAAAACCATCCTCGCCGCGCTGGCACCGCTCGTCAGCGACCCGCCGATCGTCACATTATGCCTGCTGGTGTTGAGTCAGGTTCCGGTTTGGTTTCAAAGGTTTCTTTACATCGCGGGTGGATTGTTTATTTTGTATCTTGCCTACGGCACATACAAAGCATGGAAAAGTTTTGACACGAATCTCACCAACAGCGAATCGGAAACGAGACAAAGCCTCTGGCAGGCGGCGTTGATGAACGCTCTCAGCCCGGGTCCGTATATTTTCTGGAGCCTGGTCACAGGTCCGATATTGATGCGGGGCTGGCGTGAAACGCCCATCCACGGGATCGGTTTCATGGTGGGATTTTACGTCACCATGATCTCGTCGCTTGCGCTGATCATCACCGTCTTTGGAATTGCGCGGGAACTCGGTCCGAAAGTGAACCGTGCATTACTCGGCATCTCGGCAGTCGCGTTATTTATTTTTGGTCTGTATCAAGTAGGGTCGGGGATCTTCTACGCCACACCCTGAACCGCCCAGATTTCGACTGGCTCGTTCTTCCCGCGTATTTTCACGGAACCCAATGAGACCATGTTGAATTTTTGCCTGTGATCGCCCAGCGCTTCATACGTCCACGGGCTGATGAGGATATCGTGTTCGGGGAACTGCTTGTTCAAGCCATCAATACGAGCGGCAAGATTGACCGTATTACCGATGACAGTGTATTCCTGACGTTCCATCGGTCCCACCGCGCCGGCGAGCGCCGTGCCGGTGTTGATCCCCACACCCACACGGAAGTCTTCCCCCTTTTCAGCGAGACTCACATTCAACTGCCGGACTGCCTTGCGAATCTCAAGCGCTGTCATGACCGCCTTGTATGCATTATCTTCCACTTCGTTGGGCGCGCCATAGATGATCAATGTGCTGTCCCCGCCAAATTTATTCACCATGCCGTTATATTTTTGCGCCGCCTGCACGACCAGCGGCAGGAACTCGTTCAAAAGTTTGACCACTTCCTGGGGGGAATGGCGTTCGGAAAAATCTGTAAATTCACGTATGTCGCAAAACAGGACGCTCACCAAACGGCTTTCACCCTCCAGGATCACCCGCCCGTTACGGATCGCATCCGCCACCTCATGGCTGACAAAGCGCCCAAATAGGTCTTTCAACCATTCGCGTTCCTGCAAACCGGTTGCCATCTCATTGAACGCACCCGCCAGTTGACCGATCTCATCGTCCGATGTCTTTGCCACCCGCATCGAAAGGTCGCCGCCCGCCATTTTTCCAGCCGCATCCGCCAGTTCTCTCAATGGATTAGTGATCTGCCTCGCAAACACGATTGTCAGGGTCGCTCCGATCGCAAGCGTCAGCATGCCGAGCAGGATGCCCTGAAATGTGATCGTCGTGATCTTCGCATCCAACGGCTGAGTGGACATGCCCGCGACCACCGCGCCAATCGGGCGGTTGCCGAGGACGACAGAACGCCCTGCCAGCAACTGTCCCTCCTGCCATTCAGAATATGCATCGCCCTGTGCAAGCCTCAGCAAACTTGACCCCAACGGATCGGCATTTTGAGAAAAGATCAACCCCTCCTGTGATGAATCAACCAGCGCTCTGCCGTTTTGGTCGTACACAATGAAGATCGTCACATCGGGATTACTCGAAACGACCTTGGCAACATCGCTCAATTCATCGATCTGCAGGTTATAAAGCGGATCGCGCAAGGTAAGCGACGTGGTATCCAATAGCAGGTTCGCCTGCTCCATCAATTCGCTTTGGAAGTTCGAACGTTCACGCTGGATGGACAGGAATGTCAGGGCAAAGACCGTGGCAGTGACAAGCAAACTCACCAGGCTGACGATCTTGCCCTGCAGGGATACTTTCTTCCAATAGATTTGGATACGGGAAACAAATCGCTTCATCAAATCCTTTACGGCAGTTGGATACCCTGCACCAACTCCATCATCTCGCGCATGCGTGCCGTGGCTGATTCGATGCCCTCGGGGAACTCATCGAACTTGGATGTCTGGAACGGGTCCAACGCCGCCGCGCCTAACTCCGTTTCATGCATCGTGGTCAACACCCGCACAATCGCTTGAGCCAGTTCTGGGTCCAGCCCCGAACGCATCACCACAACCTGACGCGGTGTAAATTCGGTGCGCGCCAATTCCACGAGTTGTGCTTTTGCATCCTCAGGGAAGGCAACATCAAAATTATAGTCGTCCGTCACGCCGGCATCGGTTAATCCGCTTAAGACCCATTGGAGCGTGTTTTCATCGTCATAACTAAACACAAACCCGATCTCATTCCCAGCCACAGGGTCGCCATAACTCTGTTTTCCCGCCAGGGTTAAACCGTTCTCCAAAAGATGGACGGACGGTAAAAGAAAACCCGATGTCGAATATGGCGCATCCATTGCCACCATGCGTCCGGGCAGTTGTTCAATGGAAGTAATCCCGCTCGTCTTGCTGGCAAATATCACACCCTGATATTCCTCCACGCCGAACCGCCAGCGGCGCAGGATGATCTTCGAATCTGATTTGTCGCTGATCAACGTGGCTGGATAGGTGCTGTCGAAATACAGGTCAACTTCGCCTTTCGCAAGCAACTCGATCATCTCATTTGTAGACGACACGACTCTCACCTGCCCCTCTGTAATGCCGTATTCGCCCAATTGACCGGCGAGATAATCGGCAAGAGGCTGGGACCCTTCAATGACCTCCGCCGGATCGTCGGAAATATCCCCCAGCAAGATGGCGTGGGCTTCGGATGTTTGTTGGGCAGTTTCATCCTGCGGTGCAGACACCGGGCTTTCCCCGCATGAGACCAGGACAACGGCCAGAACGACCGTGAGAGCGAATAAATATTTGCGTTTCATATTTCCTCAAATTTCGAGAGATGTTGTTTCCTGTCAACGACTGGCGGAATTATAACCCGCAGGTAATACAGGTAAGACTTGTCAGCTTGTTAACAGATTTTGCACCTCTATTTTTTCGTTACGACACAAAAGGTTAATAACCCGCCCGGATTCGGGATGACCGTATAAATCTCCGAACAAACAATGTAATCGCTTATAATCGTCCGTGAGGCGCATTTGGAAACCCAACGATACCGCAGTACATGGTCATCGCATTTGCCCCCGTTAATTGCCGCGGGAGCTGCAATTGCATTATTGATCCTCACCCCCTTCTGGGCGGTGCGTTTTACACGCCTGCCCTTCCTGGGGATGTTCATCGAGACGAACAATGTGGTCGCATCGCTGGGACGGGAAGGCTGGCCCGCCCTCGATGCCGGCGTGAAGTACCGCGACCATCTCGATACGTTGAACGACGAACCCATCGCCACTGCGCGCGATATCGAACGTATCCTGACAGGGAACGGTTACCAGCCCATCACAGCCGCCTTTACCCGCCCCAATGGCTCGCAGTATGCGGTTGAGATCACCCCCATCCCATTCCCATTCGAAGACCTGATCTCCTATTACATCGTCCCAAGCCTGGTCGGATTCGTATTCCTGCTGATCGGCTTGTGGGCATACCGCTTGCGCAACGACCGCTGGGAGAGCCGCGCGCTTGTGTTGTTCGTATCGGGCGTCAGCATCATGACATCCACCCTGTTCGAGATCAGCACCACACGATACACCAATGTATTGTGGGGACCTGCGATCCTGCTCACCGCGGGCGGAATGATGTACCTGGCGTTGGTCTTCCCCCATCCCGTCCGCATTGTGCGGTTGAATCCCAAATTAAGGATGTTACCCTGGGTCGTTCTTGCCTTGTTCGTACCGTGGATGATCTCCTCCGTGCTGAATTCAACAGACCGTTATTTCTACGGCACGATGTGGCAATTGGGATACCTCACCATTGTGCTGGGATTCCTTCTTTTGATCGGCACGCTGGTCCGGAGAATCATCGGCGCCCAATCACCGCTCATCCGCCAGCAAAGCCGCATCATCATCTTCGGCACCACCATCGCCCTCGCCCCCATCGTCTTCTACCTGACCATGCTCGGGAGCGGCAATGCCGTGCAACTGCGCGGCTGGATCTTCTTCCCGCCCATGATCGTAATGCCGCTCTCGATCACCTACGCCATTTTGCGGTACCGCCTGCTGGATGTGGACGCCATCTTCACGCGCGTCCTCACCTACACCATCATGACGGCAACTGTCCTCGGCATATTCTACGGACTGCTTACCGTCATCTCTCTGCTCCTTGAGCAAACCATCCAATCCAACAACCCCTTCGTCATCGCGGGTTTCCTGCTCCTGCTTGTCGTCGGGCTCAACCCGCTTCACAAACTGGTGCAACGCATCATCGACCGCCTGTTCTACCGTGACCGGGCAGATTACCGCCGCATCCTGACCACCCTCTCGCGCAGTCTCGTCATCACGCCCGATCTATCCCAGACCCTGCGCATCCTCGACGATGAACTCAACCAGGCGCTCAACCCCGAACGCTTCGTCATCTACCTCTACAACGACGAACTCGGCGAATACTTCCCGCACGCCACCCACGAAGACAGCGCCCCGCCCTACCCTGCGGAAGACCCGCTGGTGGATTTGATCAAGACGTCCGAACATCCCATCTGGATCGCCCCGGGGCTTCCGCTTCCTTCCAAGCTCGCGCCTGCCTCCGCCTACGAGCGACTCAACGGCTACGTCTTTGTCCCGTTAAGATATGAAAACCGCCTGATCGGATTCATCGCCCTCGGTCCGCGCCGCTCCGGCGACCTGTACTCCAGCGACGACCTTGAATTCCTCGAAGCCGTGGCGGGACAATCCACCCTCGCGCTGGAGAACGCCCGCCTGTTCGCAAACCTGCGCCGCACCCTCGACCAGACCCTCGAGATGAAAAACCTGATGGACGATATCTTCCAGTCCATGGCAACAGGCATCATCACCATGGACATGAAACGGCGCGTGACACTTTTTAACCGCGCCGCCGAAAAGATACTCGGCATTCCCATTTCCGATGTGATCGGTAAAACTCTTTCGAAAGTAGTGCCGGGATTCGGAAAAAAGATGGAAAGCGTGGCAGATGGTGCGCTGAAAGGCTCCACCCACGTCAGCGAACTTAACAGTTCACTGCCCGAACGCGGCGACCTCATCCTTCACCTCTCCACCTCTCCCCTGCGCGATGCGCGTCTCAGCACCAAAGGCGCAACCATCGTCTTCGAAGACCTCACCGAACGCCGCAAACTAGAAGCCGAACAGGAACGCATCCGCCAGACGTTTGGGCGGGTCGTCGCCCCGCGTGTGCGCGACCGCCTGCTGGCGGCTGACCCCGGCAATTTACGTCTTGATGGCGACAAAAGGATCGTGACAACGCTCTTCGCCGACCTGTCAGGTTTTTCCACATACAGCGAAAAGAATCCACCAGAAGTTGTGTTCAAGATACTGAACTCGTATCTCTCGCTGGCCGCGCAAGCCATCCTCGAAGAGGAAGGTACGCTCGATAAGTTCATGGGCGATGCCGTGCTTGCCATCTGGAATAGCCCCGACCTGCAGGAAGACCACGCCTTACGTGCCACACGCGCCGCGCTGAACATTGTCCGCCGCGCGCAGGAGGCGCACAAGGATATCCCCGACCCCGCCCAGCACATGACCTTCCGCATCGGCATCTCGACCGGCGCCGCCATCATCGGTAATGTGGGGACGAGCGAACTATTCAATTACACCGCCATCGGTGACACGGTCAATATCGCACAGCGTTTGCAGACTGTCGCCAAGCCGGGGCAGATCCTCATCCAAAATACGACGTATGACATTGTGGCGGAGAAGATCACTGGCTCGCAACTGGAGCCGACCTTCGTGAAGGGACGCGAGCAGGCAATAGAGATCTATTCGCTCGAAGGATTGAAATAGTAGGACTTTCGTTTGTCATTCTGAGCGTAGCGAAGAATCTCTACGATCATCTCAGAGACCCTTCGCTCCCCCGCTCAGGGTGACATGCAAAACGAAAGCCACAAGCGAAAGTCCTGAATAGTCTTCTGCGATGTTGCATATCCACCGACGGTCTTCCGGGTTTGCGGTAGA
>JBFYRY010000406.1:0-3894 GCA_041302025.1 Chloroflexota bacterium
GCGGGAGTCGCCAAGTGGTAAGGCATCAGCCTTCCAAGCTGATATCCGCGGGTTCGAATCCCGTCTCCCGCTCTTTGATTCAGTGATCAGTAGTCAGTGTTCAGTAATCAGTTACTGGTCACTGATCACTGATTACTTTTTTACTGAAAAAGGGGCCCATGGCGCAGTGGTTAGCGCAGGCGACTCATAATCGCTTGGTCGCAGGTTCGAATCCTGCTGGGCCCACTTTCATTTTAGATTGAAGATTTTCGAATTATGATTGCCGCGCTGAAATGCGGCATTTTGTGTTAATACAGAAAACTTACCAAGGATAAACCCATGAACCCCTACCTCGCCACCGTCCTCACCTTCGCCATTGCCCTCTTTTTCCTCCGCATCATGGATTACTTCGCCCATCGCGGCTGGATCGAGAGCAAAATGAGCCGCAAACTCATTCATATCGGCACCGGTCCTATTTTTGTGTTGTGCTGGCTGATGTTCCCCGACCTGCCCATCTCGCGCTGGCTGGCGGCGCTGGTGCCGTTCGCCATCACAGTTCAGTTTGCGCTGGTGGGGCTGGGCATCTTGAAAGACGATGCATCCGTGGAAGCCATGTCCCGTACAGGCGACCGGCGCGAGATCCTGCGCGGCCCGCTTTTTTACGGGATTATGTTTGTTGTGCTGACCATTGTCTATTGGAAGGACTCCCCGATCGGCATCACCGCGTTGATGATGATGTGCGGCGGCGACGGCATTGCCGATATCATTGGGCGGCGCATCAAATCGCCGAAGCTGGGCTGGTCCCGTGAAAAAAGCGTTGCCGGACTCGTCAGCGTTTTCATCGGCGGCTGGCTGATGACCCTTTTCATCATCGTCGTCTACATTGGTGTAGGAGTTTTTGCCGCTCCATTTTCAGCTTACATCATTCCTGTCACATGGATCGCCCTCGGCGCGACACTGGTCGAATCCCTGCCGTTCAAGGACATCGACAATGTCACGCTCACGCTGGTCTCCGCCCTGATCGGGTATTTTGTGTTCTAACCCTACTTCAAAACTTCGTTCAATCCCTCGGCAAGGATTCTTGTAAAGACGATCTCGCCTTCAGGATTCAGGTGTAATGCATCTTTGAAGTATTCACTTCCAAGCCTTGGATCGCGGCCATAATCCAGGAAGACCACCCCCTGTTCGTCGAGGTACGCGGACAGGTCAGCGATGTAATTCTTCATCGATGCGGTTTCCCTATTGCCTGTGCCTGTCATTTCGTTTTTCAACCGGACCACGACCAGTTGAATTCCCCTTTCCCTGCTGAGACGGATCATCTCCGGCAAAAAGGAGCTTTCCACCTGGCGGGAAAAATCCAATTGAGCCGGGGTATACAGGTACGTTTCCGCCGCCGCCACCGCATTCCTGAGTTGACCCGGTTCCAGGTCGGCGGAAATGAACACCGCGTACATGCTGTCATCTGTGCAGGTCCTGTCGCAAATCTTCTTGCGGATATCCTCCCTGGCGCCGTATAACGGAAAATATTGCTCTGACCATATCTCTGCTCGATTCATGTGATTAAGATAGGCTCTCTCGAGCAGGACGGGTTCATCCTTTGCCGCAAACTCATCCAGTTTAACAAAATACCCGCCATGCACGCGATATCCCGGGGCGGTCAGCATCGTACCCCTGAACACGACGATGAGTACCCGCGGGTGGTGTTCGGCGATAATAATGTTGTTCTTCAAAACGATATACCAGAACGCGGATGCCGAACCCGGGGCATGGAAACTTGATACCTTTTTCCCTGTGAGTTCTGACAAGAGATCAGGATCCACACCATCCATCAAGGTGGAATCACCAAGCATGACGATATCCGGATGTTCGTTGTCAATTAATGTGATGTACGATTTTCTTGCCCGCTTATCGAATTCGGGACCGGGTTGTCTGGGGAATGGGATGTCCAGCCAGCGCGGTATGGCGACCCAGGAAACGGTGATCATGATAAAAAGGATTGTCAGGTAGCGAAGGAAGGAACGCATGGATGCCTAAAACTGGTTATAGATGAAATCGGGGGAACTTGCATTGAGGAAGATGATAATGAGTACGGTGGCGAAGGCATAATAGGCAGGCAGAAGCCAGCCGTCTTTCGCGTACTTGTCTAGAAAAAATTTGATTAGCAATGGCGTGGAATATACAACGAACATCGAAAGCGCGATCAACCCAACGATCATATCGTCTTGTGACCGGAGGAACGGCATATGGAATAGGATATGCCCAAGCCATGTCATCGATGGGGCGCGGAACATTGCCCAGCCGAAAACGATGAAGAAGAACATGACAAACCACGCCAGCCCAAGCGTGACAGGGGATTTTGGTTTCCAGTCGCCGCGAATGCCGAGGAGTTGATAGACGCTGATGAGCACGCCGTAGAACAAACCCCACACCACGAAAGTCCATCCGGCGCCGTGCCACAAGCCGCTGACGAACATGGTGGCAATCGGCGGAATGGACAGGATCAGCCCTTGGGGAAGTCTGATGCGGCTCTTCTTCAAGGAACGCCCAATGGGGAAGAAGATATAGTCCCTGAGCCAGTTGGAGAGTGTGATGTGCCAGCGGTTCCAAAAATCGGTGGGAGTGAGGGATGCGTAAGGCAGGTTAAAGTTCTCGCTAGTCTGAAATCCAAAGAGCGATGCGAACCCGCGCGACATGTCGGTGTAGCCCGAAAAATCCGCCAGGATCTGCAGTGTGAATGCCAGGGTGCCCATGGCGAGCAGGAAGATCGATGTCTCATCGAGCGAAAAGATCTGGTCGGAGATCACTTTGATGTTGTCGGCGATGACGATCTTTTTGAAAAATCCCATTACGATCAGGGTCCACGCGTTATAAAAATATTCGGCTTTCCATGTTCGTTGCACTTCGATCTGCGGCAGAAGTTTCTGCGGGCGCTCGATGGGACCCGCAATGATCTGCGGGAAGAAAGAGACGTATAACGCAAAATCCATCAGGGTGTGCGTCGGCTTCAGCGTGCCGCGCGAGACATCGATCATATAGCCGAGTTTCTTCAACGTATAAAAAGACAATCCTGCGGGTAACAAAATACGAGTGAGCAAAAAGTCGCCGTTCCATCCCAGCGATGTTGTGAGCCTTGCCAGATCTTCATTGAAAAAGTTGTAATACTTGAAAAATGCCAGAACCCCAAGATTGAGCACGAGACTCAGTGCCATGAAGAGACTTTTGCGTACCGGTTTCGATTGCATGCCGCGCACCAGAAAATAATCGAGCAATGTTGAGGCGCCAAGCAGGACAGCCAGGTATGGATTGACCCATCCGTAAAAGATGTAGCTTGCGGCCAGTAGAATGGAGTTCTGCCATTCCCGTTTCTTTACCAGCCAGTAAAGAACCAATACACATGGGAGGAAAATAATAAAAGCATAGCTTGTAAAACTCATCAAGAACTCCGGTCGGGTGGAATAATTATGCCATTATAGCATTTTGCCTCTGCTATAATTGGCGGACATTGGATACAACATGACAAACGAATTGATATCACAACTCTCCTCTTATATTGCACGTGAAATGCTCAAAGACCCCAGCCGGCCCATTGCACCGGATGAACCGCTCCTTTCGAGCGGCATGGTGGATTCCTTCAGCCTGGTGGACCTGGCATTGTTCATCGAAGATACCTTTGGCGTGCGGATCGAAGATACGGAATTGAACGTTTCCAAGTTTGATACCCTCGACCAACTCGCCGGTATCGTTCAATCGCGGATGTAGCGCATCGTGCCCACCCTTGCCAATATCCTGCTCGATCATTATCGGGAGCATCCCGGGCGGACCTGCATCCATTTGCTTGCCGCAGGGCAAGATGACTTTCCCGTTTCCTACCAGCACCTGATCCTGCGTTCCGGTGCCTTTGCCGATCTCTACACC
>JBFYRY010000407.1:0-2547 GCA_041302025.1 Chloroflexota bacterium
TTGGCGTGTGAACGTGCGCGAACAAATCTTGAAAATTGAAGAAGTTCCCGATTCATGGAAACGTCTCGGCGGGCGCGGACTGTTGGCGCGCATCCTGCTCGATGAAGTGGACGCGAAATGCGATCCATTAGGTGTGGGAAACAAGTTGATCTTTGCGCCGGGCTTATTAGTGGGGCACATGCTTTCCTCCACGGACCGTATCTCTGTTGGCGGCAAGTCCCCGTTGACGGGCGGCATCAAGGAAGCCAACGCGGGTGGTCGCACGGGTCTGCACATGACGCACATGGGCATCCATGCCTTGATCATCGAAGACCTGCCGAAGGAAGATGGTTTCTGGATTCTGTATCTCTCCTTGAACGGCGCGAAATGGGAGCAGACCTTTAGGGTCTCTGAAGACCCTAAAGGTCTTGTAGGGTTGGGTGTCTACGAGACTGCGCCAAAGTTGCTGGAAAAATATGGTGACAAAGTCGCCATTGCGATGATCGGTCCCGGTGGTGAGATGAAGATGAAAGCCGCGGGTATCCAGAACCTCGACAAGGACAAGATCCCCTCCCGAATCGCGGCGCGCGGTGGACTGGGCGCGGTGATGGGCTCGAAGGGATTAAAAGCCATCGTGTTCGACCATGCCGGGGGGCAGAAACCGCCCATTGTGAGTCCCGAAGCGTTCAAAGTCGCGCAGAAGGATTACACCAAGTCGGTCATGGAACATCCGCAGTCCATCACGTATCGTGATTATGGCACGGCGGCGATGGCGCAGATGACGCAGAACTTTGCGGCGCTTCCCACGAAGAATTTCTCGCAAGGCACCTTCGCGGACGTGGAAGAGATCAGCGGCGAAAAACTACGCGAGTTCACGTTGACGCGCGGCAAACCGTCGGACCCGGCGCATGCCTGCATGGCGGGATGCACCATCAAATGCTCGAACGTCTTCGGCGGGGAGGATGGCAAGGTCATCGTCTCGCCGCTTGAGTACGAGACCATCGGCTTGATGGGTACGAACCTGGAGATCAATTCGCTGGATGCCATCGGGCGCATGAACTGGCACGTCAATGACCTGGGACTCGACTCGATCGAGATTGGCGCGGCGCTCGGTGTGGCGGCGGAGGCAGGGCTGATGCAATGGGGCGATGAAGCCAGCGCGCAGAGGCTGATCGATGAGATCCGCAAGGGCACCGAACTCGGACATGTGATCGGTGATGGCGCGTCCACCGTTGGGAAAGTGTATAACATCGAGCATGTGCCTTCCGTGAAGGGACAGGCGATGTCTGCTTATGAACCGCGTTCGATCAAAGGCACCGGGTTGACGTATGCCACCACGCCGCAAGGCGCGGACCATACCTGCGGGCTGACCATCCGCGCGAAGGTCAACCATCTCGACCCGACTGCGCAGAGAGATGCTTCATTGAACGCGCAGTTGAACATGGCAGGCTACGACACGCTCGGCGCCTGTATCTTTGCGGGCTTCGGCTATGCCGCCACGCCGGATGGAGTGGTCAAGCGGTTGCTTGCGGCGCGTTACGGCTGGGATGACCTGCCGGATAATGTTCTACAGGCGTTGGGGAAAGAAACCATCAAGATGGAGCGCGAATTCAATAAGCGTGCAGGCTTTACGAAAGAAGATGACCGCCTGCCAAAATGGATGATGGAGGAAGCCATCCCTGAAAATGGAGCGGTCTTTGACGTGAGTGAGGAAGTGCTGGATCATATCTTTGATGGGATAGAATAAAAAAAACAGACCTCCGAGATCGGTTTCATCAAACTCTCGGAGGTCTTTGATGCTTATCGGGATTATCCGTGTTTTTGCACAAATCTATCATATACCTATTGTTGCGTGCAAAACTAATCAAGGCTATGCATAACAGTATGTCGCCAAAAGGAGCTTAATCCGTCAATACAATTCCGGTTGGAACAAAAATCTGGGGGAGCACAAATTCCTTCGCCTGATTATAAAAATCAACATAGTCTGGATACAGCTCAAATACTCTTTGGTCATTAAGTTTTCCCACACGCATGAGCATCGGAAAATTTATAATCCGATCAATATCATTGCTAGGGGGTGCAAAATACATCTTAAAAAACACATTCGTATCTGGTAATTTATTATCGAAATCTAAACTCCGAAAACGTCCTTGTGGGTCTTCGATTCTATAGATTACATCTAATATAACAGGGCCATTTTCTGTATTAATCGCCACAAACATCCGGTATTCTGTTTCACCCTCAACTGCACCGCCATGTACATAATCTGCCTTATAGCCACATAGAGGCACAAAGAATCCATCATATCCAGAAACTTTATATAAGCCCTCACCGCCAAACGGTACAAGTCGACCTATCGGCGCGTCTGCCGCAAAAAGCGGCTTCCCATCCCAGGTTGAAGATCCGTCATTATTTTTCACAAGCTTGCCATAAGCCTCGCGCAGCCCATCTGACGCGTTGGCCATGTCAACCATCGGGAAATTATCCCGGCTGTCTCCCATGCCCTCTTTCCACGGTGCTAACTGCGACAGGTATGAGGGTTTATCCGTTGGAGTTGGGGTGGCAGTG
>JBFYRY010000166.1:0-8454 GCA_041302025.1 Chloroflexota bacterium
AGTAAAAAGTTTCTCTGTAAAGAAAAACAATACCCCCGCCCCGCCCAACACAAGAATGGCAATACCCATGTTCAACTGCAAGGCATTCAACGCGCGGGCACGCCGCGTCTTTTCTTCATCTCCTGGAAATTCAGGTGACTTGAGAAATGCAAGAAAACGATTCAACATGGATCAACTTTCAACAGATTTTGACTCAGGGGACGCAGGCAGTGTGAAATAGAAAGTGGAACCTTTTCCCGCTTCGCTCTGGACCCAGATCCTGCCGCCGTGGATCTCGACAATTCTCTTCACGAGAGCCAGTCCGATTCCAGTGCCATCCGCTTTTACATCCAGTTTATTGAACAGGCCGAAGATGCGCTCATGGTGTTCCGGGGAAATGCCCATTCCGTTGTCGCGTACGTACAGGACCGGCTTGCCGCCCTCCTCCCCAGACTGTCCGATTTCGATGCGCGGGTCTGTCTGGTTCCCCATGAATTTGGCGGCATTGTCCACCAGGTTCTGTATCACTTCCAGCAGGCGTTGCCTGTCGCCAAAGATCACAGGCATATTCTCATCCATGTGGACGGAGATCCCGCGCTCCATGATGCGCCCATGAACAAGTTCCACAGCATCTCTTGCCAGGTCTCCGAATGGGATCAAAACCGGTTCATTCATCAGCCGTCCAATGCGGGAGAGTTCGAGCAATTCGTTCAATAGTTGCTGCATCTTGTTGGCGGCGTCTGCGATTCTCTGTATATCCGATTTCATGCGTTCATGGTTACCAGCCAGCGCATCCTGTTCGAGATAGCCCAGGAAACCGCGGATCGTGAAGAGCGGTGATTTCAGGTCATGTGAAACCGTATAGGTAAAGCGTTCAAGTTCGGCGTTCTTGGATTCAAGCTCCGAGATGAGATTCTGACGTGTGGCAAGATCAGACTGAAGGTCCGAATAGAGGCGGGCGTTCTCGAGAGCAATGGCAACCTGGTTGGCATACGTCACAGCCAATTGGGCGTGCCGCTCGGTAAATTTTCCAACCGAGTATCCGTCGAGAGCGATGACCCCGATCACCTGCCCCTTCACCTTTAGAGGGACCGCCATCCACGCGTGGATCCGGTCGTGAGGGGTCTCGGTGAAAGCGGACGAATGGAGTTGAATATCGTCAAAAAGGATATAGGGAACAGTGCCGGTCAGTACCGGATATGATGGTTCGTTTTCGTCGATCTTGAAATTGCTTTGCTCTCCGTTAAGCGTGAACCCTTTTTCGCTTACGATGGTGAGCATATTGCCACTGACAAGTTGCACGGATGCGCTATCGAACGGGATGACACGCTCCAATTGCTCAAGGATCAGTTTGATGGTTTCGCCCTTTTCAAGGGTTGCGGTGACGATTGCGGCGCTTTCACGCAGGGTTTCAGACTCGATATTTTTCATTTCGAGTTCGGCGATCAATGCCTTGCGCTCCTCGAGTTCATTTTGCAGGTTGGAAAAGAGATTGGAATTTTCGAGCGCAATCGCCACCTGGTCGGCAAAGGTTACCGCCAGTTCGGCATGATGCTCGTTGAATTGGTTCTTTCGCCTGCCGTCCAGAGCGATCAGACCAACCACCTTCCCGCGTGTTTTGAGCGGCACCCCCAGCCATGAATTGATATAGGTATGAGGCGGTTCATGGAATTTTGCAAATGCGGGGTTCGCCTGGACATCGTGACAGGTCATGTAGGGCAATTCCCCGTCGAATAGGCGGATGGCATGGTTCTGGTCATCGATCTGGAATTCGATGTTTTCCGGCAGTTCCCCGGGTAATCCACGTTCGCCGATCAAGATCTGTTTCGTGCCTTCCAGCCGCCAGATCGAGGCGCTGTCGTAGGGAACCACGAGTTGTATCTGGTCGAGAATGCGCTGGATGATGTCGGAGAACTCGAAGGTACCCACGATGCTTGCAAGGCTCTCGCGCATTGTCTCCGCTTCCACATTTCGCGCCTGCAATTCTTCGATCAATTCCCTGCGTTTTTCCAGTTCGGATTGCAGGCTGGTGAACAGGCTTGCATTTTCCAGCGCAATGGCTAGTTGATCGGCAAAGGTTACCGCAAGTTCTGCATGATGAGCATTGAACTGATCTTTTTGTCTGCCATCAAGAGCGATCAAACCTATGCTTTTGCCTCTGGTTTTCAACGGCACTGCCAGCCACGAATTAACATAGGAGTGAGGCTCTTTGAAGTCGGGCAGTTCCTCCTGAACATTATTGCTCAATACAAATGTTTTTTCCCCATAGAGTATCGGACGTGAGGAGTTATCTTCATTGACCCTGAATTTCAGGCTCTCAGGTGGGATATTTGGCGGAAGGTCACGGCCAAGGATCAGGGTCTGCCATTCGCCTTCCACCCGCCATACGGAGGCTGTGTCATAGGGAATGACGAGTTTGATCTGGTCCAGTATCCGTTCAAGCACCATTTCCAGATCAAACGTTGTCACAACACTGGCAAGGCTCGCGCGCAGGGTTTCCGATTCCCTGTTCTTTACCTCCAGTTCATTGATGAATTTTTCCCTCTCGGACTGAATCCATCTCCACTGGGTAATATCACGGATGAGCATGAGCACGGTATCCGGCGAACTGGTCACCACGCGGGCTTCCATGTTACGCAATGTGCGGTCCATCACCTGTTCGAATTCAAAGCTATTCATTTGGCCGGTTTCAGCCGCCCGTTCGCTGGCAAATATTGCCTGCGATACAACGGTTTCAGGAAAGATCTCTTGAATCCTTTTCCCAATAAAACCATCCACAGGCATGGAAGATTCGATCCCTTTCGGCGGGATCATGTTTTTGATCAGACCATCCTGTGACAGTTCCATGATCATGTCGGGAAAGGCTTCGAGCAGGGCGCGTGTACGGGCTTCGCTTTCCCGCAACGCCTGCACCGCCTGTTTTTGGGCGCTCATATCATAGAACATGGAGAGGATGCACTCTTCACCGCCCAACTGGATCAATTCGTAAAATGCGAGTGTGGGTTTTCGATTTCCAGCCGCGTCCTGGAACACATAGTCCGCGTCATAGATCGACCGTTTCTTTTTTATTTTCTCGACAAAAATACTGCGCTCAGCGTCATTACCGCGGATACTCATCTCGGCGTAGGTACGTCCAAGTGTCGTCTTTGGGTCCAGCCCGGAAAGGTCCCAATAGGCATAGTTGGCATCAAGGAAATGTCCATCGTCAAGTGAAGTGATGCAAATCGCGATGGGGCTGAAGTCGAAGACTTTCCGGAAGCGCTCCTCGCTTTCACGCAGGGCGTTTTCGGCATGAATGCGTTCGGTGATATCGCGCAGGAGCCCTTCGTGATAGATGATGTTGCCGTCGGCGTCAAAGGTGTAATGCCAGTGGTCTTCCACCCAGATTTCGGAACCGTCTTTTCTGCGCATACGATAGACATCCACTATCTCCTGCGCCTTATCCACGATCAGGCTTTCACGTTCCTCGGGAGCAAAATACAATTCGTTCTTGATATCAACTGCGAGCATTTCCTCCCTACTGTCATAGCCGAACATTTTTACCAGGGCGGGGTTGACGTCTATGAACCTGCCCTCGTGTGTACTGCGGTATACACCATCCTGCATTCCATCGAACAAGGTGCGGTAACGCGCCTCACTTTGGCGCAGGGAGTCTTCCGCCTGTTTGCGGTCGCGCAATTCCTTTTCGAGACCGGCAAGCGTCTGGCGGAGTTTTTCCGTCATGGAGTTGAATGCCCGGGCAAGGGAGCCAACTTCATCGTGGGAAAGAATCGGAGCGGAAGCTTCCAGATCCCCTGCTGAGATACGAGTTACGGTCCCGGTGAGCGAACGCAAGGGGGCGGTGATACGTCCTGCCAATATGGTCACGACGATCACAAGTACGACCGAGAGTATCGATCCGGTCATTAGAATGATGATTGCCAGGCGGCGCGCTGGCCAGAGAGCGGTCGTTTCGTCGATCTCCACGATCAGGGCAACGTTATGGTTATCGATCCAAAGATACCTGCCAATAACGAACAGACCATCTTGGTTTCGGTAAGACTCGATGCCCTGTCCGCCAGCCAGTGCGGAATCAATGGCGAGCGACTCCATCCCGGCGGAGCGGTTGAGAACGATGGGGTCTTCGGTCACGATTTCGCGCTGGCGTGTGACCAGGTAACTTTTCGGATGCACATCGGTATTCTCATTGACATGCATGATGTTATCCACCTGCCGCATATTGAAATGCACGGCAAAAACTCCAACCCGTTTCTCGTTGTTATCAAAAAGTGGAGTGGCGACAGTCAGGGTTGTTCTGCCGAAGAGGTCGGATCGATAAAAACTTTGAGTGAACGTCCTTGTTTGACCTTCGATAAAAAACGGCTGATCGGATTGTGATTTCCCCACATACAACGAAGAGGCGGAAACGACGATGGTCCCATCCTGGTCAAGGATCTGAACATCCTGAATATCGGTTGACCGCTGGGCGACCAATGTGACCAGCAGGCCCATTTTTTCCTGCGCCTGTCTCCTGTCGGCAGGCGGGGAATCCGGGTCGAGCAATATACCCGAAAGTTCCCGCAATTCAGGCAGGCTTGTCAGAAATATGGCATTGCCCTGTTGATCGTTCACCCAGTGGTCCAAAGAATCCGTTTTCAATCCGGCGACAGTATCCAGTTTGTCCTCCACTGTCGAACGGAGGGAACTGGCGGCTTGTGTGTACGCGATATAAGCCACAAAAGCCACCGTGACGATGGCAAATGTGACGTAGTATACGATCAGGCGGGTTTGAATTTTTGGATTGCGAAGTTGCGCGAAGATATTGATCATGGTTGAAGCGATTGTTGCAGGGAGGTGATGTCGAACCGGGCGGCTTCCTGCGTAAGATCAACCCCCTGAAATTCCACCGACCACTTTTGCAGAGTACCATTTGCATGAAGTTCACGGATGATATTCGATACCTCATCCACAATACGGGTTTGATCCCGCCTGCTTGAACGGTCAAAAGTGACGGAGGCATAGGTAAACCACAGCGGCTCGCCCAAAATTTTAACGGGTTTTCCCAATGCAATGGCGCGTTCGGCAACTGGCAGGATCGTCATGACGGCATCCAATTCGATCCCATCCCCAAGGGAAAGATCGGCAATCGCCGGATCTTCATTTTCGTACCCGATGATCTGCGCATCCTGAATACGATACTCAACCGGCTCGCCGGGTACTTGAAGCATGCCTTTCAGGTAGGATTCAAATGTACAACCGACGCAGACACCGACCCGTTTTCCTGACAGGTCTTCAGGCACAGTAAAGGTCGTGTTATCCGCATGGACAAGGATCACGGTGGGCGTCGCATAATAGGGCTGGGAAAAATACAGCGCCTTCATGCGGTCGAACGTGATCGCAACAGACCCGACATGAACATCCCAATTATCGCCCCAGTTCCCGGCAACCAGCTGGCTCCAGGGCGGAGCGACAAAGCAGGGTTCCACGCCGAGGCGGCGGGCGATCTCCACGGCGACATTCACGTCGAAACCTTTCATCTGATTGCCAGTGTACTGCGCAGGATTGCATTTTGTGCCCGGGACGGGAGACTCATCTGGAAGCAATCTGGACTGGGGAGCATAATCGGCATCTGTGGCAATGACCAGCGTGCCGCGAGCCAGTATTTCAGCCAGCTTGTCATTTTGAGGAGTGGGAACTGCCGTGGCAGGAGAACATGCCGAAAGAATCATCAAGATACCTGCGGCTATGATTTCAGTGCGCCTCATGTTGGTCTCCTTTCAAGGGATTATACCCAGCGCGGTCACAAATTGCACTTTTTTGAGAGAGCGGAAAGCGCAATTTGTGACCGTGGGTATTATATATATCAAGTCTCAACCCATCACCCATGAAAATGAAGGTCGAGACCAGAAATCGATATATGGCACAAAAATTGCCCCAGCGTAACACTACACACAAGTGACCTTGAAATATGCCCTTCCGGTCATATCATTCGGCGAAAGGATATGCACCTCCAGCCAGAAATTATTGACGCCATTCACCCTGTAATATAGTTGTACCACCTGCGAACCCCCCTCCAGAAAAAGCAGGGGATCCTTGTCGTAGGTTTCCCCTTCACTTGATTCCCAGCGCCAGGTCACGTTCGCGGGTCCGTTGGTGAATATGGTGGCGGTGACAGTGACATAATTGGGAAAGGAACCGCATGGCACATTCATGGAAACCGGTTCCACCTCAACATCGATCCGGGAGACAGTAGCAATGGGCGCTTCCACCACCGGAAGCCCTTCCAGGTTGCCGACTGCGTTGGTGACGCTCGTCGAGAGCCAGCAATAGGTGGAAGGGTTGCTCGGGTTCCTCACATACCACCATTGGAAATCCTCGCTCCTCCCTACGACCTCAGCCTGCCTGCCCACATCCAAACCGCCAACCACCGAATACGCAACACTGGGTCCGTATCGGCAATTGACCGGCTGACCGAGAGGTGAAGCGAAAACGGTCCGCGGTGTGGAGGTCGGCGCGAAAGTGGCGGAAGGAATTGCCAACAGGGTTTCAATGGGGACAAGCGTGGGGGTGGGAGAACTTGATATCGGCGTATCAAGCTCGAGCGTGGGAAGAGGCGTGGGGGATGTCCCGTTTACGGGCAGGTTGCAGGACAAGAGTCCCAGCACAACAAAAACGGTCCACAGGTGAGTTCTCATCTTTCCTCCTTTGAGAAAGGATGATAATCCCGCCGATGAATTATCGCAATAGTCCTTCGGATGCACGGGATGAAGTGCCGCATCGAACGCCCCGCATCCTGCCTCCGTTAAAAGGACATCGCTCCAGGCTGATGGTTTTCATGGGACGAATCGGTAATTGGTCCCGCGAATTTCCTGTGGTAGAATGCCTAGAACATTTATTCTGGTATCAGCGAAAGGAGCTTTATCCATGAGCAAAAAGGTGATGGTCTTCGTCGGCACAAGCAAGGGTGGCTTTATTTTCAGCAGTAACGAAAAACGCAGGGAATGGCAGACAGACGGCATACAATTCAAAAGCTGGAACGTGATGCACATGCAACTCGACCCACGCGACCGGCGCCTGCACGCGGCGACGATTCATTTCGTCTATGGTCCCACCACCCACTATTCGGATGACCTCGGCAAAACATGGACACAGGCAAAGCAGGTGCCGATTCTTACGCGCCCGTCAAAATCCGGCAGACCCGCCAGCACCGTGGATGAAGCGTTCCGCTCCGAGGGCGGCGAGAGCATCAAAGAGACACCTGAAAAGATGATCAAGGTTTGGAACATTACGCCCGGGCGAATCGACGAACCCAACGTATTGTATGCCGGCGCACAACCTGCATCCTTCTTTATTTCCAAAGATCGCGGTGAGACCTGGGCGTTGAACGAGCCGCTCTACGACCACCCCCAACGCGGACAGTGGAATCCCGGCAACGGGGGATTGACCCTGCACACGATTTTATTGGACCCAGCCAATTTGAAGCGCATGTATATCGCCGTCTCTGCCGCAGGTTGTTATCGGACAGATGACGGCGGGAAGACGTGGGCACCCTTCAATAAGAATGTCCGCGCCGACTTCATGCCGAACAAGTTCCCGGAGTTTGGGCAGTGCGTGCATAAGATGGCAATGCATCCCGCGAACCCGAATGTGCTGTATCAGCAAAATCATTGCGGCGTGTATCGCAGTGACAATGGGGGCGAAGACTGGATCGATATCGGCGAGGGCAGGTTACCGGCGCGCTTCGGCTTCCCCATCGCGGTGCATCCGACCGATCCGCGCACTGTGTATGTGGCGCTCGAAGAAAGCGATGAGTATCGCATGAGCGTGGACGGAAAATTTTCTGTGTGGCGCAGTCGCGATGCAGGCGACTCATGGGAGCGCATGACAAAGGGTTTGCCGGAGAAGGCGCATCTGGTCGTGCTACGCGAAGCCATGGCAACAGATACATTCGAAGATGCCGGAATTTATGTCGGCACGAACACCGGTCAGTTGTTTTACAGCCGCGACTCAGGCGACAGTTGGGAATTGATGGCAGATTTCCTGCCGCCCATTCAATCGGTGGAAGCGGCAGTGGTGGAGGAATAAAGTGAAGTGACTGTCATTCGAAATGACAGTCACTTTTTTATCCCTCGCCGAGTCGTTCGACTCGTTTCCGCACCAGCACCAGCGGAACGATGGCAAAGATCAGCGCTGTGCCGGTGCCGAAGATCAACCCTAAGAGATAGCCATAGGCAATGGGATAGTTCAGGAATTCGGCAAATCCCAGCGGGGCGATGAACAAGCCGAAACTAAGCGGCAGGTAAAGCATGGTCACGATCTGACCGAAGCATCCCAGCACACCCGCGTTCATCTTGCGCGGGTCATCCCAGGTGAGGTTTGCCCCGGCAACTCCGAACGAGAGCAGGATGCCGTTCATCCCCGCGAGGCACATGACGATGGCAAGCAGGCTGTAGGCGAACTCCAGCAGGGAGAGTCCTTGCACGAGGGAGATGACCG
>JBFYRY010000019.1:0-40611 GCA_041302025.1 Chloroflexota bacterium
TCTTCGTTCTGAAGTTCCGGGTCTTTCTCGTCGATCTTCGCCAGTTTCGCGATAAATGTGGACTTCAATCCCTCAGGCTTGAACTCGCCATGGATGGACCAGTATTCGACCGGCACGAACGCTTCGATCTCACGCTCTCTCTCGACAATGAGCCGGAGAGCCACCGATTGAACGCGTCCCGCCGAGAGGCGGCCACGCACCTTTTCCCACAGGATCGGGCTGATACTGTAACCGACCAGCCGGTCCAGGATGCGGCGCGCCTGCTGGGCATCCACCAGGTCCATGTTGATATGGCGCGGGTGATCGAACGCCTCCTTGACGGCGGGTTCCGTGATCTCATGGAATACGACCCGCTTCGTGCGCTCCGGATCGATCTCTGCGGCTTCGAGTAAATGCCACGAAATGGATTCGCCTTCGCGGTCGGGATCGGTCGCAAGAAAGATCTCCTCCGCTTTTTGGGCGAGCTTCTTGAGATCCCTGACGACTTCCTTTTTCTCGTTGGGCACACGGTATTTTGGTGTGAAGTTGTTCTCCACGTCCACCGACAACTGCGACTTCAACAGGTCGCGCACATGACCCACCGAGGCGCGGACGGTGTATCCCCTACCGAGAAAACGACCAACCGTCTTTGCCTTGGCAGGCGATTCAACGATCACGAGCTTGCCCTCCCGCTTTACCTCTTTCACCAGCTTTTCAGGTTTCGGCGGAGGAATCAAACCAGCGTGCGCATCGGTCTTTCCCATTCTATAAAGTTTTGTCCCGCAAACAGAGCAAACGCCAATCGTGACAGGAGATCCCTTTGCGTTGAATCCAGCAACGGGGTCTTTCATCTCACGCTTGGTCTTGCACTTCATGCAATAAGCTTCCATAGATTCCCTTTTATTCCGTCATTACGATGGTTGATGACACAACAGCGTCGACATCCCAAAGCGATCTCCAAGTCAATAACGGAATTTGCATCGCCCTTCGGGTTCGCAATGACGAATTATAAATATTTTTCCTGGCTGTGTTTCTTCAAATGCTCCACAATATTCTTTACTTTTTGCGATTGATCCGTCTTGCACACCATCAATACATCGCCCGCATCCACCACCACAACGTCGTCCATGCCGATTGTGACAATGAGTCTCTCATCACTTACACTATACACCAGCGCGTTGTGAGTATCCAGCGGTAGATGCTGGGAATTTACCGATACGTTACCGTTCATATCCGGCAAAAGGACTTCAAACAGCGAACTCCACGACCCGACATCGCTCCAGCCCAAACCACCTGCCGGCAAAACCGCAACATGTTCAGCCTTTTCCATGACGCCATAGTCAATGGTCTGGGATTTCAGATCATACCAAAGTTTTTGGATGACCTCGTCCTTTTTCGGTGTGTCCCACGCGGCGGCGATCTCATCCACTGCATGGAACAGATCGGGCATCTGCCGTTTCACCTCGCCGAGGATCGCATCCGCCTGCCAGACAAACATGCCGCTGTTCCATGAGTGGTCGCCGCTTCGAAGTAGTTGCTGGGCTGTTGCCTCATCGGGCTTTTCCACAAATCGTTTGACCGCATAGACAGGATATTTGTAATTGCCGCCCAGCGCTTCGCCCTGCTGGATATATCCGTATCCCGTTGAAGGGAACGTCGGTGTGATGCCAAGTGTCACCAGATATTCCTTCTCTGCGACTTCGAACGCGGCACGAAGCAGATACTGGAACAGGTCCTGGTTGCGGATGTGATGATCAGCCGTCTGTATCGCCATCACTGCCTGAGGGTCGCGCTTCCTCAGCACCGCAGCCGCCAATGCTACCACAGAAGCCGTCCCACGCGGAGCAGGCTCGATCAAATAGTTCTCCACGGGAATGGAAGGCACCTGTTCCCGCATGACCTGTGCCTGTTGTTCGACAGTCACCACCAGGATCCTTTCATGCGGAAAGATTTTTTCCAAACGTGAGACAGTGCTCTGGAATAATGTTTCCTTTCCGAGCAATGGCAGTAGTTGCTTCGGAGTCTCTTTTCTGGAAACAGGCCAGAGACGAGTCCCCCCGCCTCCAGCCATGATGACAGCGTATGTGTGTTGGGTCATTGGTTATTTATCCGTTGATTTGCAGAAAGTATACACGGATACAGGTAGACACGTAAACAAGCAACAAATCTGTCCATCAGTTTACTTATCTACAGCCTACTTCTCCACCCGGTATTCCGATTGTACCTCACGTACAGCGACGTAATTCATACCGCCCACCTGACGGACCATCCCTTTCAATTCCATCAACGCCAGCGCGGCGGATACTTTCTCGATCGGCAGTTCCGATTGGTTGCGGATTTCATCCACATGCAAAGGTTCATTCGTCAACAAACCCAATAACCTGGCTTCGGTTGCATCGCTCGGCATGATCTTCCGCGCGGCTTTCTGTTCGCCTACACGTGTGATATCCAGCGCCTGCATCAGGTCGTTGACACTTAACAAGGGCAACGCGCCTCTCTGGATCAACTTGTTCGTTCCCTTGCTCTGCGGCGCAAGTATACTACCAGGCACGGCAAATACTTCTCGTCCCTGCTCGGCGGCAAACTCCGCTGTGATCAAGGCTCCACTTGTTTCACCCGCCTCGATCACAACGACCGCCAATGACAAACCAGAGATAATTCGATTGCGCGGCGGAAAATTGGACGCCTCCGGCGGTGTGCCTGGAGCATAATCACTGATGATCGCACCGCGTTCCATCATCTGTTCAGCCAGCGCGCGATGCTCCGGGGGATAGATCTTATCCACACCCGAACCCAATACAGCAATCGTCCGCCCGCCTGCTTTCAACGTGGCTTGATGCGCTATCGCGTCCACACCGCGCGCCAATCCGCTGATGACCGTCATGCCGTTTGCCGCGAGGAAGGATGATAGCTCTTCCGTGATTTGTCTTCCATAAGGGGTGACGCGCCTTGTCCCTACAATTGCAACCGCGAACAGGTCATCGGGCAGATAATCGCCACGGATGTATAACACGGGGGGCGGTTGGTCGATTTCCTTCAAGCGTTGTGGATATGCTTCATCCTGCCAGGTCAGGATCTTGATCCCCTGCTTTTCGATCTTTTCCCAGACCTGATCTAAATCTACATTGTCGCGGGCTGAGATGACGCGCTCGATCACTTTCAATCCGAGACCTGCTCCCGCCAGATCGGTAGGACTCGCCCTCCATGCAGACTCCAGGTCGCCAAAGTATGAGACGAGTCCCTGCATGCGGACGGCGCCGATGCCTTTGATGAGATTGAAACCGATCCAGTATTTTTTATCGTCCATAAAATATCGTGGGACAAAATGGTATTTTGCCCTACAGCCCTTCGAGCAGATGAACTTTCAGAAAACCGCGACCAAGATCCAGGTCCAGAATGACCGAGGGAATGGCGGGCAGGAGAATCTCCCTGCCAGAGTCATCCTGCACCACGTACACGTCATTCGCGCCCGTTTCCAGGATTTCCACCAACTCGCCAAGCGGATTCCCGTCCTCGTCCACAACTTTCAATCCCACCAGTTCATGTTTGTAATGTTCACCTTCAGGCAGTGGCACATCTTTCGTCTGCACATACACCCACTGATTACGAAACGCACCTGCATCTTCGGGTGTGTCAACGTCTTTGAATTTTACGAGTAATCCAGTTTGATGAGGGCGTACATTTGTAATGGTCATCAGCTTGTGATCCTCGCCCACCAAAAGTTCCCTGCCTTTTTTCATGCGTTCAGGGAAGTCGGTATGCAAATCCATGACGATCTCGCCCTTCACCCCATGCGGACGGCGCAGGAAACCAACGCTCAAATAATTAGGCTCGCCAACCGGCGAGCCTGTGTTTTTTGCTTTAGCGTCAGCCATTATTCCGGCTCTACCACGTCGAGTGTGGCTTGCTTGCCTTCTTTTTCAGCCGCCACCCGTAACAGCGTGCGAATGGAATTGGCAACCTTGCCGCCTTTCCCGATGACGCGCCCCATGTCATCCTTGGCAACGCTCAACTCAATACGGATACGTGAACCGCCGCCGCTCTCGTGCACCTGCACTTCTTCGGGGTGATCCACCAACGACCTGGCGATATATTCGATCAGTTCTTTCATAATAATACCTTCGTCATTGCGAGGAGCGGAGCGACGACACTTGCACCAGCACGCACACTTGCCCCGGACGCAAGTGCCGGGGAGTGCAGGTGAGCAATCTCCTGTCAAGTTGGAGATTGCTTCAGGATTTCGATGCTATCGCATCTCAACCCTCGCAATGACGGATAAATTTACTTGCCTGTCTTGCCTGTTGCGCCGCGCACGGCTTCGGCGGCTTCCGCTTCCTTCACGAGAGTCTCAACAGACTCACCCTTCTTGAAACGTTCCCAGCGATCCAGCGTGCCGGCGCTCCTGAAAACCTGCCCCACAGATTCAGTTGGCAGAGCGCCGTTCTTCATCCAGTGGAACACACGGTCTTCCTTCAAATGAATTGTTGCAGGCTGGGTCCGGGGGTTGTAAAAGCCCAAAATCTCCAAAAAGCGGCCATCGCGAGGGGACTCACTGTCCGCGGCGACAACACGATAGGTGGGCTGACCCTTCAAACCGATACGACGTAAACGTAAACGAACCATCTTTCTTTACTCCTTGAAATATTTTGCGTTTCAGGCAGGCATAGAGAGGTGTGTGAAAGGACACATGCGAGCTGAAATCACAGGCGGGTATTTTACCAGAGAAATGCCAGACTTCCGAAGTCTCTCAGACTTCGGAAGTCTGGGGAATGGTAAACGAAATCTTCATTCCCCGCCCCGCAGCGCTTTCCGCCCAGATTTTCCCTCCATGCGCCTCGACCAGATACTTCGCAATGGACAGCCCCAACCCCATCCCGCCCGAATCACTGGATTTATAGAATCGCTCGAAGATGTGCGGCAGATCAGCGGACTCGATCCCCGGACCGTTATCCTGGACGAAAAGCAACGCTTCCTTTTCCACGCCTGAACCTGACTCCGCCAAACCAACCATTACCACACCCTGACCTGGCGTATAGCGCAACGCGTTCCCGATCAAATTCGACAACACTTCACGGATGCGTTGGGGGTCAATGTTCACTTCCTCAATTTGAGATAAAGATAACCCAAGGGATATATCTTTTTCTTTGATTTGTGATTCAAACCCCGCAGTCGTATCACGGATCAACTCGCCCAAATCCGTTGACTCTTTCTTCAACTGCAACGCGCCGCTTTCCGCCAGGGACAACGTCCGCAGGTCTTCGATCAACCGCGAAAGCACTTGCGTCTCTTCAAGAATGGATTGCAACCGCGCTTCGTCGGCGGGATACATCCCATCCAGAATGCCTTCCACGTTTCCCTGAATAACCGTCAATGGCGTGCGTAACTCATGCGACACATCGGCAAGCATATTACGGCGCTGTGTATCATTGACTTGCAACCGCTCCGCCATCGAATTGAATCCATGCAACAATGAGCGGACTTCTGGCGGTCCCTTCACCTCTACACGGGCGGAGAAATCCCCATCAGCAACTTTGTTCGATGCATCCACCAACTCATCCAGCGGGCTCGACATGCGACGAAGGCTTCGTACTGCCAGAAACACTGTAACCAGCAGGATGAAAAGCCCGGCGATCCCGAACGGAAAAATAACCCACGGCTGATCCAGCGGAGGCGCGCCATGAATTTCAACAAAGGGTGCAAGAACAAATCGGAGTAACGCTAAGAAACCGACAAAGGCAAAGAAATTGAACAGAAGGAAAAAACATCCCATCCTGCGGAAGAACGGGGTGTCACGCATATGACGCCAGCGCTTCGGCGGCCATTCTTCGTTTTCGGGCCACCACGGTGGGCGTTGACGATGGGAAAAGGGAGGGTGATGTTTCATATCATTCACAACATGTCACTCTCCCGAAGAGACACCGCTTCGGGACGGTGTGAGAGAGCGATAGCGACCGAGGACTCTCGTTTGTCATGGTAAAGACTCTTCGCTTCGCTCAGAGTGACAATCTTATTTGTCCGCAAACTTATACCCAACACCGTACACGGTCAAAATATACTTGGGCTCACTTGCTTTGACTTCCACTTTACGGCGGATATTTTTGATGTGAGCATCTATCGCGCGCTCATAGGATTCAAACGCCACGCCGTGAATCGCATCCAACAATTGTGCGCGAGTAAAAACTCTTCCTGGCTGGCGGGCAAGTGTGGCAAGCAACTCAAATTCAGTGGGAGTCAGCTCTTCGATCTCGCGCTTTTCCGCTGTGACCCGCATCCGCGGCACATCGAGGGTCAAATCGGCAACGCGGATCATTTCGGAGCCTGCGCTTGTCGCGTTTTCGATACGACGGAACACCACCCGGACGCGCGCCACCAACTCCTTGGGACTGAACGGCTTGGTCATGTAATCGTCTGCGCCGAGTTCGAGTCCGATGAGCTTGTCCGATTCTTCGGAGCGGGCAGTGAGCATGATGATCGGAGCATTGGAGGTTTTGCGAAATTCACGGGTAAAATCCAGCCCATCGAGGTGAGGCAGACCGAGGTCCAGAATGACCGCATCTGGTTTTCCCGTTTTGGCGAACGACAAGGCTTTCATCCCATCATGGGCAATTAAAACGGAATATCCCGCGCGCTCCAGATAGTCACGTACGAGTTGAGTGATCTTGGGTTCATCGTCTACAACGAGGATGGTTTTCATAAATATCGGAATGTCATTGCGAGGAGCGTTCTTTGCGACAAAGCAATCTCCTCACGATAAGGGGATTGCTTCGGGCTACGCCCTCGCAACGACATGCGAGTCAATTATACGTTCTTATTCTTTTTTGTCTTCAGTAGTTTCGCCACCCCCTGCGGGGACGTTGTGTGCTTTCTTGTGCCACTCTTCAAACATCGGCGGGACACCGTTCTCCCAATGCCTGCCCCACGGTCCATGATGACCCCAACGCGGATCCCAGACCATCACGCGAAATGCTTTCATGGCAAGGAAGAAGAGGAAGAGCGGGATGAGAATGCCGAAGCAACCCAAGCCAAACCCGAAATGCGAACGATGGAAGGGCATACCGTAACCATAATGCGGATATGGCACAGGAACCGAATCACCCGATGGGGCTTGGATGGTGACCGGCGATCCCTGGGCAACACCTGCCCGAAATGCGAAGAAGCCAATGCCAGCGATCGCGGCGATCAACACTAAAGCCGAGACAATACGTAAACCAATTTTTCCGTTCATGTTCTACTCCTTTGCGTGAACTTATGACAGGAGTATAGATTTAGGTTGTGAATTGATTGTGAAGAGATGAGGGAGAAAAGACTCCACCGTTCATCCAGATGCGAACGTATAATCGCTGTATGAACAAAAAGCAACTTGCGGCGGCCTGGAAAATTCTGCGCCGCTGTACGATCTGCAAGAAATTCCACGCATCCTATCTGGTGGATGACCCCGAACTTGGCAAATGTTATCTTTGCTATTCCTGCTGGAAAACAAGGCAGGAAAAAATCGTCATAGAGAAACCGATTAATGAACAAATCCAGGAGAATGTCCCATGATCACAGAGCCCAAAATCGAACGCCGCAAGAAACAATATTATGTCGCCATCCGCATGGCAGTGCCGATCCCATTCGGGAAATATCTGCAACCCGCGTGGAACGAAGTCTACGAATGGATGATGCACAAGGACATAAAGCCTTCCGGTCCAGCCATCATTCGCTATCTCACCACGGATATGTCCAAAGAACTGGATATTGACGTGGGCTTCACCGTTGATAAAGCCGTCAAAGGCACTGACCGCATCATCGCGGACTTTCTGCCTGCTGGCAAATACGCAACACTTCTCTACACCGGACCGTACAAAGGCAAAGGTATCTTAAAAGCGACCGTCGCTCTGCTGGATTGGGCGAAGGAAAACAAGGTCAAATGGGACACTTCCAGGAAAAAAGGTGTCGAGTGGTGGAACGGACGTACCGAGTTCCATTTCTCTGATCCTGCGACCGAAAAAGACCCCACGAAGTTCAAGACGGAACTGGCGTTTTTAGTGAAAGAATGATGCGTAAAAAGTGACTGTCATCTGGCTCCCTTTGGGAGTGCTTTGCGAAGATGACAGTCACTCTTATTATATAATCAAGGGACTACCCAAACAACTTCCCCAATCCTTTGCCCCCAGTCTTCTGAAACATCTTCATCATCTTCTGCGCTTCGCGGAACTGCTTGATCAGGCGGTTCACGTCCTGCACTTCCATGCCGCAACCAGCGGCGATGCGGCGCCTGCGTGAGGCGTTCAAAATATCGGGATCGCGGCGTTCTTTGATCGTCATCGAATAGATGATCGCCTCCGTGGACTTGAAATTCTTCTCGATATCCTTCGGGTCGATCTGACGCGCGGCTTGTCCCATCTGCCCAGGCAACATGTCCATGATCTGCGCCAGCGGTCCCATCTTTTTCATCTGCTTCATCTGGTCGAGCCAGTCTTCGAGCGTGAAGTGCCCCTTCATCATGCGCTCGGCGGTCTTTTGTGAAGTTTGCTGGTCGAAGGCGGCTTCAGCTTTTTCGATCAAGCCGATCATGTCGCCCATGCCCAGGATACGCGACGACAAACGCGAGGGATCGTACGCTTCGAGCGCATCCAGTTTTTCACCCGTACCGATAAACTTGATCGGCACGCCCGTCACCGAACGGATCGAGATCGCCGCACCGCCGCGCGAGTCGCCGTCCATTTTTGTCATCACCAAACCGGTGATGGAGACGCTATCACGGAAGCCCTGCGCAATGTTCAACGCTTCCTGACCGATCATCGAGTCGACCACGAGCAGGATTTCCACCGGCGGGACTTTCGCCACGATGGCTTTTAACTCGTCCATCAACTGCGCATCCAACTGCGACCGACCGGCTGTATCCACGATCATGACGCCGAATCCACCCTTTTCCGCTTTCTCGAACGCGCGCCTGACGAGTTCCGGCGGCTTGACATTGAGATCCGATTCGACAGGGACGTCGATCCGCTCGCCGAGTTGCTGTAACTGCGTCACCGCGGCGGGACGATACGGGTCGCCTGCCACGAGCATCACCCGCTCCCCTTTCGAGCGGAGCATCTTGGCGATCTTGCCAGCATGAGTTGTCTTGCCGGAACCCTGTAAACCGACCATCATGATGACATGCGGCTTTGGTCCCTTGAAGTTCAACGGGGCAGGCTCGCCCAGGGTTTGGATCAATTCCTCATTGACGATCTTGATGACTTGTTGACCCGGCGCCAGCGCCTTGGATACTTCCGCACCGACGGCGCGTTCGCGCACGCGGGCGATGAAGGTTTTGACGACGCTAAAATGGACGTCTGCTTCGAGGAGGGCAAGCCGCACTTCGCGCATGGCGGCGTCCACATCCGCTTCGGAGAGTTTGCCGCGGCGGCGGAGCTGGTCAAAGACCTGATTGAGTCGTGAGGTAAGGTTTTCAAACATGTATATCTCTGTCATGGCGAGGGCGTTAGCCCGAAGCAATCCATCAAGGGGATAATATCTCCTGCTTATTTCGGAGATTGCTTCGTCGCCCTTCGGGCTCCTCGCAATGACGATGTATCAGAGTAGGCGAAGATTGTAGTGGCGAAGCAGGTTCAGGTCAAGTGGGATGCGGATCTCCGTCCAAGCCGAAGATTGCATCGGCGGAAGAGCGCCGTCTCGCAACGACATCCATAATCCTTGCTTGACAATCCCCCAGTCACCAAGTAAAATTCCGCACGCTTAACAACAAAATATCTAGCCGAGATAGCTCAGTTGGTAGAGCACGCGACTGAAAATCGCGGTGTCCCCAGTTCGATCCTGGGTCTCGGCACTCTCGGCTGGAAGTGTAGCCAGGAATTTGCGGGCGTAGTACAGTGGTAGTACGTCTCCTTGCCAAGGAGAAGGTCGTGGGTTCGAATCCCATCGCCCGCTCTTGTTTTTCCAGATGGCGTCGTCGCCAAGTGGTAAGGCAAGGGTCTGCAAAACCCTTATTCAGGGGTTCGAATCCCCTCGACGCCTCAATAAAATCTACGATCCCGGATTTTGGATTGACGATTAACCGCCGCCGCAAGGCGGTTTTTGTTTTCCGTGATGCGATCATTGTCAGTGGGATTCGATGACATCTTTGTTATATAATGGATTTACAATCAATCGTCTGCCCCGCATCTTTTCCGTTCCCGGCACAGATCAACCATTCATGAAAATATTATATGTCGAAGACGAAATAGCGCATGTGGAGTTAACGCAAAGAACCCTCGAAGACAATCTCGCCGATGAATTCGTTTTATATCACCGGGATAATCTCAAGGACGCGTTCGAACTCCTAAAAACGGAACCGGATATCGATCTGGTACTGACCGATTTGCGCCTGCCGGACGGTTCGGGCCTGGAACTATTGGAAATGGTCAAGGAACTTCCGTTCCATCCAGCGGTTGTGCTTGTGACGGGGCAGGGCGACCAGGAAATCGCCGTAAAAGCACTGAAAGCCGGTGCGGCAGATTATCTTGTAAAACAGAGTGATTATTTACATCGCCTGCCTGTTGTCATCAGCAATGCAGTCGCACAAAACAGGCTCGAACACGAACAGGCGGCAAAACGCGAAGCAGAGGGCAAATACCAATCGCTTATCGAGCAGACTCCTGCAGTCGTTTTTTTGGATGGTGTGGATGTAAAAAATACGACGATCTACATCAGCCCGCGCATCTTCGAATTAACCGGATATACCCCCGAAGAATGGTGCGCCGACCCGCTCCTCTGGGAAAACAGCATCCATCCCCAGGATCGGTCGAGAATCTCTGAATCCGAGCGTCGAACACACAAGGCGGGAGAACGGTTCCAGGAAGAGTACCGCCTGATCCGGCGGGATGGGCAGATGGTCTGGGTTAAGGAGGATACGACCCTCATCCACGATAAGAATGGAAAACCGCTCTACTGGCAGGGCATCCTTTACGATATTACAAAGGGAAAAGAGAATGAAGCCGCCCTCCAGAGGCAATTGAACGAGTTGAGCGTTCTTCAATCCGCAGCAGTCGCTGGAACTGAAAGTTTTTCAGAAAGTGAGATCATCGAAAAGGTCACAGGGATCGTCGGTAGAATTTACCCGGAAGTCTGCGGGATTCTGATCCTCAACGAAGACGGTACAATGCTTACACCTCACCCATCGTACATCGGTGCAGACGCACCGGATTGGCGGCAAAGCTATTCGACCAACACCGGGATCACAGGCCGGGCGGCTTCACTGGGAAAGATCATCCGGGTGGGCGACGTCACCAAAGACCCTGCGTTCATCGAGATCGCATCGGGCGTCAAGTCTGAACTTTGTGCGCCGATACGGGTAAGCAGACGAATCATCGGGGTCATCAATATTGAGAGCCGGGAATATAACGCCTTCTCTGAAAACGATGAAAGACTGCTTGACACCATCGCTAGTGGTCTTGGTACAGCACTGGAAAGACTGCGCCTTTTCCACGCGGAACAACAGAGGTCAAGGGAACTGGAGACCCTCTATCAAACCACCAAACTTCTGACGCAGAGCCTGGAGTCTCAAACCGTTGCAGAAAACCTGATCACCATTCTGGAACAGTTGCTGGGGTACGAATATTGCAGTGTCGGCATGCTGGACGAATCAAATCAACAGTTGATCCCTCTGGCTCTCAGCCGCAAGGGAAAAGACCAGGAAACCTATAAAAAGGAACTCCAATCCCTGATCGACCAGAAATTCAGCCCGGGAGTTGGCATTTCAGGGTGGGTCATTCAAAACGGCATGGCAGTCCGTTCGGGTGATGTGACGAAAGATCCACGCTACATCGGGGTCATAGAGGGTATTAACTCCGAGATTTGCGTCCCGTTGGTATCACGGGGCAGGGCGATCGGTGTGCTCAACATAGAGACATCCCAGCCGGACGCATATACGGAAAAAGATGAGGACCTGCTTACCGCGCTGGCAAGTTCAGCGGCGATCGCGTTCGAAAACGCACGCCTATTCCAGGAACAAAACCAGCGTTCAAAGATCATCGAAGCACTGGCAGGCATAGCAAACGAGATGGCCACCACCAGGGAGATCCTGCCTGTTCTCGAAAAAATAACACAGCGCACCCTCACCCTGCTTCAGGCAAAACGTGTTGCGATATATATGATCCAGGATGATAACCGGACAATAAAAGCCGTCAGCGCGCAAGGAATGCAGAGGGAACAGATTCTCTCCAATTCCATAAAACTGGGTGAAGGGATCACTGGTAAAGTGATCGCCAACGGGAGACCCGAAATCATTAACGATATGGCAAGCGACCTGCGCCGAAAGCCGGTGCCCGGCACGCCGGAGACAGACTCGCAAATTGAAACTTTGATGTCTTCGCCGCTGGTCCTGCGCGGCCGGGTGATCGGCGCCATCAATGCCTGGAGGCTGAAAGAGGACGGTCTGTTCAACAAAACGGAATTGAACTTCCTGGTCAGCATTGCCGATCAGGCTTCGATCTGCATCGAGTCCGGAAGGCTCTTCCAGGAGACAAGCAGACGCGCCCAGGAAGCCGCGGCAATAGCGGAAGTCGGGCGCGGCATATCATCCACCCTGGAATTGAATGCCGTCCTTGAACGGATAGCGTTCTACGCAAAGGATCTACTGCATGCCGAAACCAGTGCTGTCTATCTCGCAAGCCAGGGCAGTCCAACCCTGAGCGCCATCGCCGCCATTGGATTTGATTCAGAAGAGATCAAGAACGATCCGTTGACGATCGGAGAAGGAATCCTGGGAAACATCGCACTACAGAAATCCGGAGCGTTTGTCAACGACACGGCAAGCGACCCCCGCATGATCATTGTCAAAGGGACGATACAAAACCCACATGAGCATGTCATGGGAATCCCAATCCTTTTTGGCAATCAATTGACAGGGTTGCTGGCGGTCTGGCGTACAGGGCAGGGGCAGGAGTTCAGACTGGCAGAACTGGACTTCGCAAGCCAGCTTGCCCAACAAGCCGCCTTTGCATTGGAAAATTCCCGCCTGTTTAATGAAACCCAGCGGCGTTTGAAGGAACTTGAGATCGTCAACCGCGTATCCACATCTTTACGCCTGGCCCAATCGCTGGACGAAATGCTTCCGATCCTGCTCCACGAGACTCTGGAACTCGTCGACACACAACATGGCTCGATCTGGCTCTACGATCATTCCAGCGGCACACTTGCACAAAAAATAACCAGCGGAACCGAAAAACAATTCAAGCACACATCCCTGATGCCCAACCAGGGGATCATCGGTCACGTATTTACAACGGCAATAAGATACGTCTCGCCGGAGATCAAGAATGACCCAATGTTGCTGGACGGAAACCGCGACAGCATCTCACCGGGCGTGGGAGGTTGTTATATCCCAATCCAATCCACGGCGGGTCCCGTTGGCGTATTGGTCGCATTGATCGAAAGTGGACGTCAGATTTCAGATGAACTCAACCTCCTCAGCATCCTCGCCGAGATCACAGGCAATGCGATCCATCGGAGTCAATTGTACGAACAAAGCCAGAGACAAGTGCGGAGGCTGACTACATTACGCGATATCGACGCCGCCATCGCATCCTCCTTCGACTTGCGCCTGACTCTGAATATTTTGATCGATCAAACCATCAGCCATCTCAACGTGGACGCGGTTGACATCGCCTTATACCATCCCGATATCCAGAGCATCTCCTACCTGATCGGGAGCGGATTCCGCACAACATCCCCGACACGTCCCCAGATACGCATCGGAGAGGGACTCGCCGGGCAGGTGGTCATGCAACAACAAACGTACCATGTCACCGACCTGCAGAGCGCTCCCGAAACAAGGAACGACATCCTGATCAAACGCGAAGGGTTTGTCGCCTATATCGGAATCCCTCTTATCGTCAAAGGGCAGATCAAAGGCGTCTTTGAGGTTTTCCAACGTTCCGCCATTTCCCCCACCCCCGATTGGATGGATTTCCTGCATACCCTGGCAGGGCAGGCAGCCATTGCCATCGACAATTCCCACTTGTTTGAAAATCTGCAACGCTCGAACCAGGAACTCATGCAGGCATACGATACCACTCTCGAAGGCTGGGCGCGCGCCCTCGAACTCCGCGACCAGGAAACAGAAGGACACACCCGCAGGGTTACGAAACTGACACTGCAACTCGCAAAATACATGGGGATAAAAGACAGTGAACTTGTGAACATTCGGCGTGGTGTTCTCCTGCACGATATCGGCAAAATGGGCGTACCGGACAACATCCTCAAGAAAACGGGACCGCTGTCAGAAGCAGAATGGGGGGAGATGCGCCAGCATCCCGTGTATGCCTATAAACTGCTCTCCCCCATTGAATACCTGCGCGACGCGATCGAGATTCCCTACTGCCATCACGAACACTGGGATGGGAGCGGTTATCCGCGCGGTTTGAAAGGGACACAAATCCCGCTCTCCGCGCGCATCTTCTCCATCATCGATATTTGGGACGCCCTGCTCTCGGACCGCTCCTACCGCAAAGCCTGGGAACGCGACAAGGTCATATCCTACCTGAAAGAAATAGCCGGGAAGCACATCGACCCGGATATCCTTGAAATCTTTCTGAGAATGATAGAAGAAACAGAAATTGAAACGGGATGACATGCTGTCATCCCGTTCTTCTTTTTTACTTCACCCGCAGGAACTTCCGTTTGCCGACCTGTAACACCCCAGCGTGCGGGAATGGAACATCGCCACGCTCGATCGTCTCCCCATCCAACCGCACACCTTTTTGGTCAAAGAGGCGTCTGGCTTCGCTCTTGCTCGCTGCCATCTTCGCATCCAGGATCACGTCCAGCACGGATTGCCCGGGTTTCAACTCGTAATCAGGCATTTCATCCGGCACTTCCTTTTGCTGGAAGGTTTTGACGAAGGCATCCTGCGCCTTTTGAGCATCTGCATCGCCGTAGAAAATGCCGGTGATCTCAAAAGACATCTTCATCTTGGCATCGCGCGGATGCTGATTACCAGACATCAGATCCTTCTCGAACGAATCGATCTCATGTGGGGTCCAGCGGGAGGCAAGCCGCAGGTACTTGACCATTGCCGCATCCGGAATGGACATCAACTTGCCGTACATATCCTCCGCGCCGGTATTGATCGGCACGATATTGCCCGTCGATTTCGACATGCGCTGGACGCCATCGGTCCCCGGCAGGATACCTGTGATGATGCCGACCAGCGGTTTCTGTCCCAACGCCTCCTGCAATTTACGTCCGGCGACGATGATATTGAAGAGCTGGTCTGTGCCGCCGACCTGAACATCGGTTTTCATGGCGACCGCGTCATATCCCTGCATCAAGGCGTAAAACGTCTCATGCAGGTAAATGGCTTCGCCCTTCTCCAGACGGTTCGCAAAATTCTCACGCGCCAAAAACTGTTGCACGGTGAAATTCTGCCCAAGACGGATCAGATCCACCAGCGAGAGTTCGCTCAGCCATTCGCCGTTATAACGAACCTTCGTCTTCGCATGATCAAGCACACGGAAAGCCTGTTCGGAATAAGTCTGCGCATTATGGGCAACCTGCTCCTCGGTCAGAATGGGACGCGCTTTGTTCTTGTCCGAAGGGTCGCCCACCAGCGCAGTGTAACTCCCGATCAGGAACGTCACTTCGTGTCCCAGGTCCTGGAACTGGCGCAGTTTGCGCATCGTGATGGTGTGTCCCAAATGCAGGTCGGTGGAAGTGGGATCATATCCGCAATAGACGCGCAACGGGCGCCCCTCTTTTTCTGCATCCAACAAACGCTGACGCAGTTCATTGGTCATCGCCTTTTTGAGATCTTCGTCACCGTATTCGGTGCCCTGCATAAGCAATTCAACTTGTTCTTCGATGTTCATCATGAACCTCCTGTGGAGTCCCGCGCCATCACTCCGGAAAATTCGCAAACAAAAACGCGCCCGCGGATGGTGAGGGCGCGTTCTGAACACACCACCGCAAGCTTTACGAGTGGGTGTAATAATAGTAACTGCGAGCGGACTTTAGATCGGACATGCGCCTATTATACACGCGAAGCAGTCCTGTGGGCAACATCACTGCCCAAGATTGAAGGTGAACGACCACGGACCCTTGATGGTGTAAAACTCGTCGCTGTAGACGAGTTGCTCCGCTTCTTCCTGCGACATGGTGTCTGGTCTGCTTAAGATTTGCATTGTCTGCACCCCGGCGACATCCGTACAACCCAGCGTGATGGCGATGCCGCGTTCGTTGAGCGCCTGCTGGATCTTGGGCATGTAGATCGCACAATAGTCCTCCGGGCGTGGCGTGGCGGCAATGGAATCAATGTTGATCAACACGGTCGTCAGGTCGGCATCGGGCGGGATGTTGTAAAAGGACAACGTATCGCACCGCATGCCGGTCTGACCGTTCGCCGCCTCCTGCAGACTGAGAAGCGTCGAACTGAAATCGACCACCGTCCCACTTGCGTATTGCAGGCTGGCGCTCCAGACAGACCAGTCGGAAGTATCCAGCAGGGTAAAGCAGACTTCCGTGGAAACCTCCTTGCCGTCGCGCCAGGCGCGTTCTACGCGCACTTCGATACCGCTGGAGACCTGCAGGGACGTGACCGGCGCCGATTCCATCGTGGGGTAGGATGGGTCAATATAAGCAGTCGGTTCGGTTCGTTGAGGCGCGTTGGTCTGCGGGAAGCAGGCAGTCAGAAGAAGCATGGTCAACAGTATGGTCTTTTTCATGGAAATTCCTTTTGGTTTATATCAAAATATCAACGAGGGCATCTTCCAGACCCGGGAACTTGAAGGAATATCCGAGTTCGAGCAAACGCCTGGGTTGGGAATACCTTCCCTCGGTAAGCAGGACGCTCATCTCGCCCAGCACCAGCCGGAGCAAGAACACCGGCACATGGAACCAATACGGGCGATGCAAAACTTTTGCGATGATCTTCATAAAGGTGGCATTGGAAGTGGGCTCCGGCGCAATCAGGTTGTAGGGACCGCGGGCATTCTCGTTCTCCAATAAAAAGCGCATGGCTCCCACTTCATCGGCAAGATGGATCCACGGCATCGCCTGCCGCCCGTCTCCGAATTTGCCGCCTGCAAACAGCCGCACAGGCAGAGCCATGAGCGGGAACAAGCCTCCGCGCCCTGACAGCACCACCGCCGTGCGTACAATGACCCTACGGACTCCGAGGTCTTCGATGGGTTGCGTTGCCGCCTCCCAATGGACGGTGATCTGCGCGAGGAAATCGTCTGCGGCGGGCGTGGATTCGTCCGCTGTGCCTTCGCCGCGCAAACCGTAGCGGTTGACTCCCGAGATTTGCAGGAAGACGCTAGGGCGGTGTGAAGCGTCTTTTATAGCGGAAGCAAGCGCAAGCCCGGGAAGGACGCGTGAGTCCAGAAATTTCCTTTTCTGTTGAGGAGTCCAGGGCCAGTGTTCCAACCCAAACCCGGTCAGGTTCATAACGGCATCCACCTCGTTGACGATATACCCCCAACCTTCGGTGGTTTTCCCATCCCATTGGATCTGACTGGAATTTTTCGGGGCGCGGCGGGTAAGGACGATGACTTGGTGTTTTTCCAGTTCAAGTGAGCGTTTGACGGCAGTTCCGAGAAAGCCGGAGCCGCCTGCTATCAAGACCTTCATGGAGCCTCCTGTTTCAGTTTCATGGCATTACGAAAAGCCTATTTTACGAATCCAAATAATCAGAAGTATAATCCTGCCTGTTATGGAGGCTGTATGCACGAGCCGGTGCTGGTGCTAAACGCCAACTTCGAACCGATCAATGTTTGTACCACGCGGCGGGCTGTCGGTTTGTTACTTGCGGGGAAAGCCGGCATGGTCGTTAATGGACGTGGTCACATTCGAACGGTAAAACAATTGCTCCCGCGGCCTTCCGTGATTCGACTGGAGGCGCAGGTTCATCGTCCGCGCCCGCACATCAAGCTGACCCGGCGCGAAGTATTTCGCCGCGACAATTATACCTGCCAGTATTGCGGCAGGCGCGATGGCGGTCTGACGGTGGACCACGTGATACCGCGCCACATGGGCGGTGAGCACATCTGGACGAACGTTGTGGCGGCATGCCCGCACTGCAATCACTGCAAGGGCGGGCGAAAGGCTGAAGAAGTGCATATGCACCTGCTCCACATTCCAAAAGAACCACCTGCCAGCGCGGCGTATATCTTCGGCAAGCATTTGAACGAATATAGCGAGTGGGAGCCGTATATCAACGGCTGGTAAAAAATCCCCTCTCCCAATGGGAGAGGGGATTTTTTATATCTCGATCACCATGAAGTCCCTGGCGACAACCACTTCGCCCTTGAAGGTCTTCCTGGCTTCGGCGGCAATGTCGCCTTTGGCAAAGCGTCCTGTTGGGTAATGGATCAGATATAACGCCCCAACTTCGGCTTTTGTGGCGATCTCGCCCGCCTGTTCCGCGGAGGAGTGACCATAGGACGCGCCGCCCGCTTCGTGGATGAGGATGTCTGCTCCGCCCGCCAGCCGGACAGTCTGCTCGCATGGTTCGGTATCGCAGGAATAGGCGAAAACTTTGGTCGTTTTTTTACTTTCCACACGGAGACCGATCGTGGGAATCATGTGATGCACAGGGGATGAATTGATCTTGAATTCGGCGCTGTCCAGAACATACGCCATTTCGGTTTCGGGCAGGCGGTAGAAACCCACCGAGAAGAAATCCGGCCATTCCGCCCAGCCATAGAATCCCATCAGGTCTTCGAGGCGGTCCATGGTGTAGTGCAAGCCATAGATGTTGATCGGCTTTTTACGCCCCATCAGCCACATGTCCATCAGGAGAAGCGGGACGCCGGACACGTGGTCCGGGTGGAAGTGCGTAATGATGATATCCGTCAGGTCGTTGAAGTCCACACCGGCCTGTTCCAGCCGTACGACGGGAGTACTGACACAATCCACCAGGATGGTGCGTTCCTCACCGACAATGACCATATGGGTATTTTCATGGTCTTTGGAAGGGATTGCGTTGGATGAACCAAGGATGATGACTTTGGGCACACTATCCTCTTGTTAGAAATACGGGAATGCAAGTTGGATCAACGCCGGGGTCACATAAATTTCGACCAAAGCCGCCACGGCAAGCAACGGCAGGACGAGACCGACAAAAACACGGAACCAATCCGCCAGCGAGAGCAGAAGCGTTTCACCCAGACTTTTTTCCGGCTGCGGAGTGACCAATTGGGCGCCCACTTTCAACATGGCGGCGGTGGCAAGAAAGACAGCAGTCAATTCGAATATCCCATGAGGCAATATTCCAGATACAAAGGCGAGCAGGGGCGAAAACCCGACCAAATTCGCCGCACCCAGCACCCCGCCAACCAGGCCGATATTCGCAAGGAACAACGTCAGCCCAAGCGTTCCAAAAGAAACCAATCCCAACAACAGGAATACGACTGTGGTGCGCGCATTGTGCAGGAATAACACAGGCGCAGGGAGTTGTTCACCCAGGTTATCCAGGCTGGAAAGGTTCTCAGATACCAGAGTGCGGATCTCACTCTTCATCTCAGGGGTAAGGTCAATATATGAAGGCACATTGACAACAACCCAGAAATAACTTGCCACACCAGCAACAAGCGCCAGTCCAGTGACGATCATCAAGGACTGCTTCAACTCGCGTAACGACCTGGGGATCTCAATGGAATACCACTTCAACACCGACCGGGCTTCGCCGACAAACCGTTCCTTGAACCTTCGCCAGATCCACTTGAAATTGAGGGTATCGATCTCGCGTCCCAGCAGGTACTCGCGGCGGAAGTGCGCCAGTCCCAGCCGCACCAGCAGACCGGCGAGCAAAGTCACCGCGGCAATGGCAAACCACAGCACATCCTCGTTGCCCCAAAAGATAAGGATCGTCTCACCCTGCAAAAGGAACGCCACCGGAACCACCACAAACGATGCCAGCAGATTCGCGGCGCGGATGGTTGTCGCCTGCACAGAAATTACGATCGCAGAACTGACCATCAACACGGCATGGGCGAAGGTCAGCAGGAGGATCAACGCCAGCATATACGGACCCGGAAATTCAACCGGTCGGCGGGAGATCAGGGCAAGATAAATCCCGATGGAACCATAACTGAAGACCAGCGGTGTTATGATGCCGACCAGGAGTTTTCCTAAATACATCTGGCTGTCTTCGAGCGGCGAACTCAAAAGAGGCTCGATCGTACCGCGCTCCTTTTCACCGACAAACGATTCAAGCGCCACAACCAGCGTGAACGACAACGGAAAGAATCCGATCACCAGCACAACGAACGGCACAAGATTATCCAGGATCAAGTCGCCGCCAAAGCGGTTCATGAAATTGACCGCCTGCCGCGTTGTATCGTCCGCGATGAACGGGAACAACGTGACCAGCAAAAGCATCGGCACCACAATGCGCCAGTCACGGAACTGGTCCAGGAACTCGCGCCGCGCCACCATCCAGATCGCTTCGAAATCACGCCGCATAAGCCACCCCCTGCGCATCCGCCATGGTCTTGAGATAGACTTGTTCCAATTTCCTTGGGACTTCCTGGAACGAGATCAACGGCGCATTCCGGGACGTTAACGCATGAACCAGTTTTGGATTCGCAACATGCGGCGCTTCAATCCGGAACCGGAGGCTGGTCCCGCTTCGAGAAACCAATGCCACTCCTTCGGGCAGATCCAGTTCACCGGCGTCGAAAGCCTCGGCGAACTTCGCCTCATACTCGACCGGTCCCAGCACGGTACGTTTGAGTTCTTCCAATGTGCCATTCAATAAAATCTTCCCGCGATAGATGATGGCAATGTGATCCGCCAGTGCTTCGGCTTCCGCAAGGTTGTGCGTGCAAATAATGATCGTCCGCTGGGAGGAACGCAGGCGGGCGATCTCATCGCGCACCAGACGGGAGGATTCCGGGTCCATGGCGGAGGTCGGCTCATCGAGCAGTAACACGGACGGATCATGGATCAACGCCCGCGCCAGCGCCAGTTTTTGTTTCATGCCTTTGGAGTATTCACCCGAGCGGCGCTTCGCCGCTTCTGACAAACCAAAATATTCCAGCAAATAATCACTACGGGATTTTCTTGTCTTGGGTGAAAGTCCATACACCTTGCCAAAGAAATCGAGATATTCATTCCCCGTCATGCGCATGTAGAGTCCGTGTTGTTCGGTCAATACTCCCACCGAAGAACGGATCTCCTGCGGATTCTTCGTCACATCATACCCGGCGACGCGCGCCCATCCGCGTGTGGGAACCAGTAACGCCGTCAACATGCGGACGGTCGTTGTCTTGCCTGCGCCGTTCTGCCCCAGCAAGGCAAGTATCCTGCCGGGCTGTACATTCAGAGTCACACCGTCCACAGCCCAGAAATCACTATTGTACTGTTTACTTAAATCATGTGTTTCTATCATACATCACCGATCTGCCTGCGTAGAGCATAGCATAGACAATCTTATGGTCAATAAGACAACGGTCACCCTGAAAATCTTATCACCATTCAGGGAAGTTAAGCCTTACGGTGGCGCAAATACAATGCCCCCGCCGAACAAATGGCGACCACAGCCATGACGGTCTGGTTGATGTTGAGTCCCCCGACCATCGAAGCATCGAGCCGCAAAAAGTCCAGAAGGAAGCGCCCGACCGGGTACGTGACCAGGTATAAGAGGAGGATGTCGCCGCTCTTTAGCCGATCCGCAAATCGACGCGAAATCCAGATCAGGAAAAACATGTTCGCAAAATTCCAGATGGATTCGTACAGGAAGAGCGGATGATAGTATTCTACATCCGTATAACCAGCCAGACGTTCTCCCGGCTCGATGAATATTTTCCACGGCAGATTTGTCGGCGCGCCGTAGAGTTCCTGATTGAAATAGTTCCCCCAGCGCCCGACCGCCTGCCCCAATGCAAGGCTCGGCGCGATAATATCCGCCCACTCTGAAAAAGCAAGTCCCATTTTGCGCGAGTAGAAGAACAAAACGACCGCGCCGCCGATCACCGCACCGGGTATTCCCAAACCACCCTTCCAAACGGCGATCGCATCGAGCGGATGCATGAAATACCATGCCGGAGTGATACCCGTGGACGGCGATGGCGTGAGGATGTGCCATAATCGCGCGCCGATGATGCCGCCGATCATCAGGTAGATCAGCATATCCCAAACGATCTCCGGGTCGTGCCCGCGTCGTTTTGCCTCGCGCGTGGCGAGCCATGCGCCCAGGATCGCTCCGATCACAATGATGATGCCGTAAAAACCAAGCACCAGATCCTTTTGAAATAAAAGGAAGTGGATGCCGTCAAATTGAATGTTTATCATGATCCGCTCGATTTCATTTTCTCGTGCGCCCGTCTACGGACATGCCAGATGCGCTGTAGTGCCGTGATATTGGCAAAGACCGCGATGATCCCCAGACCGATATAGAGTTGATTGAAGAGCAGGGATGGGGCAAGAACAAGATACCGTTCTGCCCGTGTCAACAGACCGACCTTCGCTTCATAGCCCAACCCCTCCGCGCGCGCCTTGACGTAGGAGACCAGGACCGATCCCGCCGCCGCGCCAAAGACCAGCATCCCGCCGATGGGATCGCCCAATGTGAGAAAGTGATACAAGAGTCCGCCGTAGATGATCAATTCGGAGTAACGGTCGGAGACTGAATCCACGAACGCGCCGAAGTCGCTCGATTCTCCGCGCAAACGCGCCATGGTACCATCCAGCGCATCGATGGGCGTCATGACCAGGACGAGAATACCGCCAGTCAACATTTCGCCGCGCGCCAGAAAGACTGCGCCGGCAGTATTTCCCAACAAACCGAGCATGGTCATCATGTTGGGCGTCAAACCCAGCCGGTTAAAGAACCCACCGAGCGGATCCAGAACCCACTTGAACCACAATCGTAAATAATCAGTGAACGTCCGTTTGACGGATGTGCTATCAACGTTTTTTTTCACTAAATGCCTCTTGTCATGAAAGTTTCAGATCAAGACCGGGACTTTTCATCCTCTTCCTCCTCGTCGAGCGGACCCATCAACACATCGCGTTCCTTGCCGCCGCCCAGCGATGGACCCACCACACCCATTTCCGCCAATTGGTCGAGCAGGCGCGCCGCGCGCGGATACCCGATCCGCAGGCGGCGTTGAAGCAATGACGCGGAAGCACGCTGACTTTGCCGCACGATCGCAACTGCCTGCTCGATCAGTCCTTCGTCTTCGTTCTCGTCAGGTTCGGTCAATAATTTTTCCCAGGGCGGCGCGTCGGTGGAGGCATCGACATTCTTCTGCCAATGCGAAATGATACGTTCGATCTCCATATCGGTGATCATCACACCCTGCGCACGGACGGGGTTGCCGACTTCGGGATTGAGGAAGAGCATGTCGCCGCGTCCCAACAGACTATCCGCGCCGGTCGTATCCAGGATGACGCGGCTATCCACACCGGAGGCGACGGCAAATGCCAAACGCGATGGGAAGTTTGCCTTGATCAAACCCGTGACCACATCTGTGGATGGGCGCTGGGTCGCAACGATGAGGTGAATGCCGGTCGCGCGCGCCATCTGCGCCAGGCGCACAAGGTTATGCTCGGTCTGGTCGGGCGCAGACATCATCAAGTCTGCGAGTTCGTCGATCAACACCACAATGCGTGGGAGCGGCTGTCCTTCCTTCTTGCGGGAAAGCCGCCGGTTATACGTCTCCAGGTCGCGGGCATGCGCGCCTTCCAGCAGGCGGTAGCGGTGCTCCATTTCAACCACCACCCAACGGAGCACGCCAAGAATACGATCGATATTGGTCTCGACCTTCCCATACAGGTGCGGCAGACCGTTGAACCTCAGCAACTCGACCATCTTCGAATCGATCATCACCATGCGCAGGTCTTCCGGCGCAGCGCGAAAGGTCTGCCACCACCGGCTGACCGGAAACATCGCGTCCCAGCGCCATCGCCAGCGGAGCGCCGACCTTGTGGAACGCATCCGTTTCCAGGATCGAGCGCATCCGCACCACGGCTGTATGGGAGTTCGGCACTTCGATACCCACATAAGGCTTACCGGGCACCGGCGCTTCGATACGCAACCGCTCGGCAGAGAGCGCCAGCGTCAGATCTTTTTGCAAAGAGGCAATCTGCGCCACACGCACCTTGATCTGTTGCGCCTCCTCTTCCGTTGTCCCAGCCCGCTTCATAAAACCGGGTTGCACTGCGAACTGCGTCACGGTTGGTCCCACACGGAAACCGATCACCGTTGCAATGATACCAAATTCAGCCAGCGTCTTTTCGATCATGCCCGCGGTCTGGTTGATGGTGCGTTCATCGGGGCGCGTGTTCTGGTCGGCAAGCAAAATGTTCAACGACGGCAGGCGTTCATCGCGGTCACGCGGCGTGGCGGGCTTCTTATCCTTCTGGTCAGAAGCTTTCAGGGATTTCCTGAACTCGGGCGGAAGCGGGTTTGCTGTCCTCTTCCGCGCCGGACGCTCTGATTCCGTTTTTTCGGCAGGCGCTTCATTCGGGACGAGAGGATGAATCACCACTTCAACAGGCGGAGTCTCACCTGCGAGTTTTAACAGCCAGCGCTCGAGCACCGCCCACAACCCGAAGCCGGTCATCACCGACAATGCCCACGACAGAAGTAGCAGGAGTGTTCCCCAGATCTTTCCCGTCTTCCAGAACAGGGTCAGCAACCCCCAACCGATGCGGCCGCCGTCGGCGCCAGCCTCCGCCCGAAGCAGGGAATTGCCTCCGATGGCGGCGAGCAAGCCCAGGGTGAGGAAAGCCGCGAGTTCCACCGCGAAGAGCCTCCCCCAATGGACGGAAAATCCATCGCGGCGCAGGAGGGCAAATCCGCAATATCCGATCCCCGCCGCAACAAGATAGGCGCCCCATCCGAATTGCAGTGACAGCACATCCACCCACGGAGTCAACAACGCACCTTTGGTATAACCGCCGAGGGCAAGCACCGACATGAGCGCGAACGCGATCAACAACACTCCGGCGGCATCGCGCATGAAACGCCCGAAGTGTTCGTTGAAGCGCGCCAGACGGTCGAGCCAGTCGTTGTGCGGCTCCGGTTCATCCTGATGTTGATGTTTGGATGGCGTAGGCATTAATTGGTCTTTAGACTTAATCCCATGCGTTGGTGAGATGGGTCAACATGCAAAACACGCACCTGCACGTTCTGCCCTTCCTTGAACAGATCGCGCGGAGATTGCCCTGCGTCAAGCGACATCTCAGAGGCATGGATCAACCCTTCCACACCCGCATCGATGCGCGCAAAGACGCCGTAGGAAAGAACGCTCGTGACGACAGCCGAAAGGACCGCGCCTTCGGGAAAATCGGCAGTAGCCCGCTCCCATGGATTGCGGGTCATCCGTTTCAAGCTCAATGCAACCCGACAGCGTTCTGCTGAAATATCCAGCACCTGGATATCGATCTGCTCGCCGAGTTTGACGATCTGATTCGGATGAGAAACGCGTCCCCACGAAAGTTCGGAGATGTGGATCAACCCTTCCACACCGCCCAGGTCGACGAACACGCCGAAATCGGTAATGTTCGTCACGGTACCCTGCACACGCTTCCCTGTCGTGAGGTTGTGGAATATTTCCGCGCGTTTGCCCGGCTCGGCAAGGGCGGCGCGCTCCGAAAAGACAACACGACCATCCTCCGGGACACATTCGATGACCTTCACACTCAGCATTTTGCCCTGATATGTTTCAAGGCTTATTTCACGGTCAGCGTCATGTTCTTTCCCAGCCAGATCGATCAAATGGGAAAATGGGACAAACCCCGAAAGCCCCTCGCTTTCCACGAGTAGTCCACCGCGATTATGACCGACAACCTTCATTTCGACGATTCGATCGTTCGAATACAGGGTTTTGATCGCCTCCCAATCCGCCTGCGCAGGTTCGGCAGTCTGAACAACTGCCGCCTTCTCCGGTTGTCTTTCCTGCGAAACCGGTTTGGGTTTTGACGCCGCCGCATGTTGTGGTTGAGGCGGCGCATATCTCTGTTCGTCCGCCAGCACAGCCTGCCACCAGCCCTCGTCGGTGGCAGGTACAGCATCGTTGTACCTGCGTCTTGCATTTTCACTGATACTCATAAAATCCTCCTGCCTTCATTCCTGATTTTGTTCCATATCGAGGATTGCCCGCGCAACCGCTTCCACGGCAACGCGTTGTTTGCGATAAAGATCGGCTTCCGACATGGCAAGCCGCCCCGCCACTTCGCGCACTTTGCGCCCCTCGATAAATTTCATTTCCAAAATATTGTACAGGATCCACTCACTTGTGAACCGGCGGTCCCCTTCCGGTTTCACCTGATCCACCGCCTTGCGCAACAGGGCGCGCAGTGCGTTGGACGCATTACCATCATATTCTTCAGACATCGTCTGAACGACCTGCAGTTTCATCAACGGACTGTTCGTCAGTTTCGGTCCGCCCCAGTAATGGGTCAACGCATCCTTGACCCAGTCCGCCATATCGGACTCTTCGGGCAATGGTTCGGTAAGCACCGATGCGCGCGAATCGTAACGCCCCGCGGCACGGATCCGTTGCAACATGTCGATCTGCGGCTGTAAATCCTCCAGTGAACGGAAGACACGCTGTTGTAACTGCCGGTCTTCCAACGCGAGCGCGGCCCGGTCAGCCAACAGCCAGAGCGCATCGCGTTGATCCTTATCCATTGGATGATCTGCCTTGCGGACGATGCCCATCAACCCCAACAGCGGCGGGATATCATCGCGGTCGCCGTTGACTTTTTTCTGGCGCAGGGGCAGGATCCAGAAATCGCCCCAAATATATTCATGATGTTTATTGTCGTCGTTGTGGTCGAGGACCTGCAAGGCTTCGTCGAGATTTTCCCTCTCGAGCATGGAACGGTTTCCGGCGACCACGCTGATGGTTAATTCATCCCCATCCAGCGCGGCAACGAAGGCGCACGGCGATTGCAAATGGTCGCGCACCGCCGCCAGCACCGTCTCAAGGAATTGCTGGAGGTCGCCGCGTGTCAGTAACCGTTCCTCAATATTCTGCAAGAGTTGCAGTTCAACACGATCCCGCCCAAAGAACAAGGCTCGTTCCCACAACGGAGTAAACAGCGTGATGGCATGCTCGAACAACAAGACCGTCACTACAACCGCCAGCGGGACAAATCCCGAGTACGGTTCCCCGCCGAACAATTCCCCCGCGCGCCGCACAAGCGTCATCATCGTCAACGCCAGCGACGCGGTCACCGGTCCGCGCAGGAGCCATTTGAAAAGACGACTCTTCACCACCCGGTCAGGCCACGAAACACCGAAGAACGCCACCGCATACGCCATGATAATGACCAGCACAGCCACCAGCAGGTTGATGACAAGAGCCGAACTCCAAAACAGGAGCGGATACCGCGATGCGATACCGGAACCAAACAGAAGGTAGGGGTATGAACCGAGTGCAGGGGCGGTCGCGCCCGCCATCAGGTACAACATCCGTCTGCGTCCTGAACGTGTGAGCATGCGCGTGAATGCGCGGATGAAGTTATACCCCGCCCACGCCATGATCCCGATGTAATAGACCGTAAATACCTCGGTCAGGGCAGTACGCTGTAAATGCGGAGCGGGTTTCCCATCCGGCACGAGCGAGCCGACAAGCATTCCGAAGGCAAGCAGGGCAATAAAGCCGACAGACGCGGCATAGACCAGACGCACAGCAACGCGCCGCCGTCCGCGCGAAGGACGTCCCGCCGTAACAAGTACCGCATCCGAAAGATGTAAATAAGAGGGAGGTAAAAAGATGATACCAATCCACTGCAAACGCAGGAGCAGGTCAATCCCCCAATCCGGCACGCTCTTGTTCTGCAGAGCCTCGGTCGTGAACACCACAACCACACATAACAAAATGATCGCGAACGAACGCGCCACCCGGTCGCGCAAATTAAAGGATAACGCATACAGGAACAGCGAAAAGGCAGTGATCGCAATGCCCGCTGTCAGTATGTTGTTGATCGTTTGGAGCCCCGCCAATAAACCTTCTGTCCAACCGTTAAACATGCAATACCTTCCAGAACTATTTTAATGCTCTCCCAAAGAACAAAGCCACGTCCTGACTGGGGTAATACTGGTCATTATACCCGCAGAATTCATATCCGAACTTTTGCGCCAGGTGAATGCCAGCTTGATTCTTGGAAGTCGTTTCAAGGATCAAACGACGCACGCCTCTTTCCAACGCCCAGTCCTGTGCCGCCGTTAAAAGAGCGGAAGCCACACCCTTGCGTCTCCACTCGGGCGCCGCTACCAGATCGGTCATCCAAGCCACTGCCGAAGCATGTTCCTCCACGACACAGACATAACCAACCAGCGCATTTTCCTGAATGGCAACCAGCACCGCATCCCGGCGGGTCCATTCGTCGCCCAGCGCGGACGGGTTGCGCGGGTATTGCACATCCACCGTACGCGGCAAACGCACTTCGCGAAAGGACGCCATCACCTGTGCAGGCTCCCGGCGCAATTCCAACTGCCAGACGTAATCGCTCACGCTGGAATGGTCCAGCGCCATCAGACGCGGAATATCGGTTGCCATGGCAGGTCGAATTTCAAACGAAGCCACAATTCATCTCCATTGCCTATTGATTCAGCACACGCACCGCGATCACACATGGCTCCAGCGTGACACCCACGTTATCGATAATCACCAACTGCAAAAAATAATCGCCGTTGGCAAGCGCGGTCGTATCCCAATCACCCAACTTATCATTTTTCACCACTTTATCACCGGCTGAGATGGTTGCCCAGTTCGCCGTACCAAGCGGGGCAACTTCGTACTTGTAGAATCCAAAATTTGGAATATTTGCCGTCCCAACCAGCTTAATCGTCCCTTTGATTTCCTCGCCTGATTTCGGCGAAGTGATGATGATCTTGTCCGGGTCACAGCCGCTCATCCCGCTGGGAACTTCTTGCGTCACCGGCAATAATGTGGTCTGCGCGGTGGAATCAGGAGATAATGTCCCGATAGGCGCCGCAAGCAGATCGAGGGTGGGTGTCAACAACACATCGGAGGCAGGCAGGGACGGCGCGATGAACGTGGCGATATAGAATTCCGCAAAAAACAAAAACAGGACAAGCAAACCCCAACTGGTGGCGCGCCCCAATCTTCTAAGTGCGAATTCGCGCTCGAGGCCATACACAGAATCGCCCCACTCACGCCATTTACGCCACATCTCGCGAAAGACGAATAACCCGCCGATCGCCAAAACTATGTAGACGAGCAATTCGTACGCTTCGAGATTGCGATACACAACACCCATGGGAGAAATCCCTATAATGAGCGCAACACGCCGCGGATCAGTTTTTCGACCTTTGGGGTAATGACCTTTCCTGCTTCAATCACCTCTTCATGCGTTGTAACCGTCGAGCCGTCGAGGTTGGCTTTGTTGCTGATACCCGAAAACCCGAGCACACGCATGCCGCCATGCCGCGCCACGATCACCTCCGGCACCGTAGACATGCCCACCGCATCCGCTCCAGCCATGCGCAAGAAACGCAGGTCTGCCGGGCTTTCAAAGGATGGACCGCTTAACCCGCAATAGACTCCTTCATGCAAAGTGATCCGACTCTCCGCCGCCGCTTTGCGGGCAACATCCATGAGGTCGCGGTCATAGGAGCGGCTCATATCCGGGAAGCGCGGACCCAGTTCATCGATATTCGGTCCCATCAGGGGATTGGCTCCGCTCATGCCCATCATGTTCAGATTGTCGGTGATCAACATCACATCGCCCGGTGCAAAATCAGGATTCACCCCTCCCGCCGCGTTCGTCACGAACATCATCTCGAGCCCAAGCCGCAACATCACACGCACAGGCAAAGCAACTTGTGACATGCTGTAGCCCTCGTAAAAGTGAACGCGTCCCTGCATGACGAGCACAGACTGCCCCTCCAGTTCGCCGATCACAAGCCGTCCAGCGTGTCCGAAGACCGTTGAGCGGGGCCAGTTGGGTAGGTCGGTGTAAGGGATGATGTCCGCTTTTTGAACGGAATCAGCCAGGTCGTTCAGCCCGGAGCCGAGGATGATCCCGACGCGCGGCTGGCAGGATGTGCGCATCCGTATCGCATCCGCCGCCTGGTCAATTTGTTCGAGTGTCACATAAGTTGTCATGGTGGGTTTCTTCTTTAAAAATAAGATAAGGGACAAGCCCCTGATTCATTCCCTTTTGATGAAAAAATTATATCAGATATTACTTGCAAGGCTGTAAAGTAACTGTATTTCCAGCCGGATGTCATGCAGTTACAATTAAGGACAACTCAGAAATTTTCCCATCCTGATCAGTCTATGCGTACATCGCTATTTTCAGCCATACTCCTTATCATCGCCGGTATCGTATCACTTGTCGCTCAAGGGGTTTTATTCATACCCGCTTTCTTCGGGTTCGCTCTGCGTCTCCTGCCGCCCTGGGGAAATATTACATTCGGCGCAACGCTCTTTATCGTCGTTGTGTTTTCCTATATCGCCATCACGCACCGGGTCCTGCCAAGGATGTCGGCGGGACGACATACCAGCGGGACTTTGCTTGCCATTCAGACAATCATCACTGCCGGAGTTTTTTTTCTGATCGAGAACAGCGCTTCACGCGCACGAGAGGCCGGGTTCCTTTTAACTGGCATCATCACGACTCTGACGACCTACGGTATCTTCCTTTCCATAAAACAATTCAAGGGCGGTTCAAACACCATTCCCGGCGGGAAGGATGCCGAATCTGAATCGCTGTTCGTTTTCGATCCCGGCACCAACGTCAATGCATTGAACGAACAGGTTGCGTCGCTCACCCGCCAGCTCTCCGCGGAAAAACGCCGCACCACTCAATTGATATTCCTCAATGAACTCAGCCAGCAACTCGAATCAGAACTCGACCCGCCGGTGGCGGCGCAACTGGCAATGAATACGCTCGAAAAAGCCATGGAATGTTCGATGGCGGTCTTGATGATGCAGGAAGCCGACCGCAAAGGTTATGTGATGCTTGCGGCGGCAGGCAGTTCAGCCAATATCATTCCGTCGGGATACCGTCAGGATGCCGGCAAGGGACTGCTCGGCAGGACAGCCCGCCTGAAAAAGACACAGATCATAAACGATACCCGGCTCGACCCGGATTTCATCCCGCTGAATAACAATGAAACCACGCTATCAGCCATTTTTGTGCCGATCATCCAGCACGGGCATGTGCTGGGTATTTTGGAAATATGCTCGAACAAGGAATATGGATTTAGCGGGGTCGATGCCGCCATCGTGGAAGGTGTTGCGGCTGAATTAATGCGCGCCTGGGAACGTTCCAGTTATCACCAGCGTTTGACCGAACTCATCCAGGCAGGTATTTCACTGACCACCCTGCTCGACCCGCAAGCCGCAGTGCAGGAGATTGCCGTCATTGCCCGCAAGACGCTCGATGCGCGGTTCGTGTTCGTCACCCTGCTCGACCAGCAGGGGAATTTTTCCCGTACCGCGTCCGCAGGCGATGCGCCCATCCTGCTCTCATCGTTGAACGACAACATCTCTGAAGAACCCCTGATGCAGGCGGCACTCAATGCGACCAAACCGTTTCGTGTGCGCGACTTGCGGAAATACGCGAGCGCGAAGAAGGTGGACATAGACAATGCCAGCCTGCGAAGCATTCTTGCCATTCCCATCCGGCTCCACCGTCTTAGCATCGGCACCATCCTTGCCTTCGGCAAACAGGAAGGTGTGTTCTTCTCGGAGAACGATGAATCGCTGGCAGACCTGATGTCGTCTCAAGCGGCGGCATCCATCGAAAGCTCATGGCTGTACCAGGAACTGCGAAGCACACTCAACATCACATCCATGCTGTATCAACTGAGCGTGGATGTCATCCAGACTGAGGAATTAGGCAATGCGGCGGAGTTGATCGCTCAAGCCGCACATAAAGTGACAAATGCAAAAGAGACGGGCATCGTCCTGCTGACGCGCGACGGCGAAATACAAGCTGAAGTCGAGATCGACGCGAATGGGTTGCACACGCGCAGGGACCACCCGACAGAGAACATCAACCAGGCGATCCAATCCGGTCAGAGCATCATTGTCTCTGTGGATAACGGTTCGCTGGTCAGTTATCCGCTGTTGACGCGCAGCCGCACCTATGGCGCCTTGTGGATGAACATTCCCGAAAGCCGGGGACAGAACTTCGCCAACATCCAAACGCTGGCAAATCAGGCCGCCATCGCCCTGGAACGCTCGATCCTTTTATCGGAATTACGCAGACAGGCACAACAGATAGAGGAAGCATACGAGGAACTCGAGATCACCTACGACCGCACGTTGACCGCGCTCATGTCCGCACTCGATGCGCGCGACCGCGAAACGGAAGGTCACAGCACGAGGGTGAGCCGGTTTGCCTGTCTGGTGGCAGAAGAGATCGGATTAAACGGTCAACAGCTCAAGGCGTTGGAAAGAGGCGCACTCCTCCACGATATTGGAAAGATCGGCATCAGCGACACCATCCTGCACAAGCCCGGAAAATTGACCGAAGACGAATGGAAGACCATGCGTATCCATCCCGATATCGGCGCGCGCATCGTGGAGGGGATCCCGTTCCTGCAGGAGACACTGCCCGTGATCCGTTATCACCACGAACGCTGGGACGGGAGCGGGTATCCCGTGGGCTTGAAGGGCAGGGACATACCCATCCAGGCACGTATTTTCGCGGTCGTGGATGTTTTCGATGCACTGACCAGCAAACGCAGTTATCGAAAGACATCCTCACCCGACGATGCCGTGAAATACCTGCGCGAACAATCCGAGATCCTTTTCGATCCTGAAATTGTCGAGACTTTGGCAAGGCTTCCCTACAAAGATTTCATCCAGGGCGGAAAGGCTGTCCCGTGAAATCCAGAAAACCCACAGTGTCATTTGCCCCTTACGAGGTCCGGCGCTTTCTTCTACCCGTGACAGCCGCCTCGGTCATCATCCTTTTGTTGGTGATCCTGGAGAATTTGTTCAATTCGCCATCACCCGATTACGTCTTGCTGGCCATCAGTGCCGTCTACATTCTTTATGCGACAATCAACAGCATCATGGTGATCAAGACCACGAGCTTTCTGGGCGTCCACGGATGGGTAAATGCCATCCTAAGCGGCGTCGGGCTTGGTCTCATTAACTATCTTCTACCCGACCGGTTAAAAGAGATATCGCATGTCCTGATCGTATTTGGGGTCATCGCTGTGGCAACCATTTCGGGAAGGTATCACGCTTATTCGACCATTCTTCTATGTCTGGGGATCAGCCTGTCTTACAGCCTGCCGATCTCAAAGGACCCGGATGCCATTGTTGAATTTTTCACCCCTTATGTAATCTCAGGAGTCGTATCTGAAGCATTCTTCATGATCAAGAATACGACACAGCAACACATCCACAGGCTCGAAACCATCAACAAGGTCAGCCGGCAGATGATGCTGACCCTGGATACGGAAAAGACAATTTCGCTGTTGAGCGCCACCATTCAAAACACCCTGGAAGCGGATACCTATTTTGTCGGGATCGTAAAAAACAACGAGCTCCATCTCGATCTCTTTTATGACGATGGCGAATATTTCAATGGAATGCGCGTCCCCCTCGAAGGCACCTTATCGGGATGGGTGATCAAGAATCAAAAGGAACTTTTCCTGCCGGACCTGCGCGAGGATGTACAAATGGAGGGTGTTAAACGCTTTATCATCGGCAAGGAGAAAACCAGCCTCTCATGGATGGGCGTGCCGATGAAATCCGCCAATGTAAACGGAGTCGTTGCGCTGGCATCCTACAACCCTAACGCCTTCGACCATGCAGATATGGAATTGCTTTCCAATCTGGCTCAGCACATGACCCTGGCACTCGACAACTCCATCCGGCACGCGCAGGTGGAAGAACAGGCGCGCCTCGACAGTTTAACCGGCGTCTATAACCACGGCTACTTTCTCAAAAAACTTACCGAGCAGGCGGAAATGTCTTCGTCCGCAACAATCCCTCTCAGCCTGATCATGCTTGATATCGATCATTTCAAGCAATACAACGACACCTATGGTCACCTTGTTGGGGATCAAATCCTGAACACACTTTGCATCGCCATCAAACATCACATTAAACAAAATGACGCCGTGGGACGCTGGGGCGGCGAAGAGTTCGTTATCTCACTGCCCGGCGCGACCGGCGAGCAGGCAATGCAGGTCGCCAGGCGCGTCGGCGAAACGATGGCTTCCCTGCGGGTGGAGGACCGCGAACAACGTACCATCCCGGTTCCAACCGTCAGCCAGGGAATCGCGGTCTTCCCGGACGAAGCAGATGAGATCTACCATCTCATCGATCTGGCAGACAGGCGCCTCTATGTTGCAAAGGAGCGCGGGCGCAACCAGATCGAACCCGATGTGAGTCACTGGGAAAAAATCAGATCAGAACATCATAATTGAGCAGGCGAAACGCCTGCTCAATTCATTCAGCCAAGTACTTCCCGAAAAGCAGATATCGTTCTATCCACTCCCGCATCATCCACCCAATAATGCGTCACCAACCGGAAGCGCCTTGAGTTATCTGCGTCAAGCAAAATCCCGGACTTCTTTGCCTGTTCGACGATCTGCCCGGCGTCCATCTTAACATCATCGGACAGATTCAAATACACCATATTTGTGGATGGAGACCCCGCATCGACCACCACACCTTTGACCTGCCTCAGACCATCAGCCAGTTTCTTTGCCCGGGCGTGATCCTCGCCCAGCCGCTTCGTCATCTTCTCCAGTGAAATGATCCCTGCCGCCGCAAGGACACCGACCTGCCTCATCCCGCCGCCCAGCATCTTGCGCAGATGACGTGCCCGCGCGATGAATTTTCGCGTCCCCACCAGCATCGATCCGACCGGGGAGACAAGCCCCTTGCTCAAGCAAAACATGACCGAATCCGCCGGCGCGACCAGTTCCTTCACCGGGACATTCTGCGCGACAGCCGAATTGAATATCCGCGCCCCGTCGATATGCAGGGACAAGTTATTTCTCCGCGCCAACTCCCCCACCTGACGGGTATATTCCACCGTTAAAGGGACACCGCCGCAGATATTCTGCGTATTCTCCAGACAGATGAGCCTCGTAATGGGATGATGCACATCCTCGGTCCGGATGGAAGCGAGAACATCATCAAATGCGAGAGTACCGTCCGTTTGGTTCGGGACCGGGCACGGCTGGATCCCGCCCAGCGCCGCCATCCCGCCTGCTTCATTCAAGTAGATATGCGACTTATCTCCAACAATGACCTCATCCCCGCGCTGACAGTGAACCAGCAGAGCGATCAGGTTCCCCATCGTGCCAGATGGAACGAATAACGACGCTTCCTTGCCAAGCATTTCCGCCGCCAGTGACTCGAGTCTGTTGACCGTCGGATCGTCACGATAGACATCATCGCCCACCTCCGCTTTTGCCATCGCTTCGCGCATTTCAGGCGTGGGCTTGGTGACAGTGTCAGAACGAAGATCTACAAGTTCCATGGTGAAAACTCCTTATTGAATGTTTTCTTTTATGAGCAGACTATTGGACTGCATATCCAACACAACGAAGGATGGCAGTCCAAGTTCCTTCCAAAGGAACAGGTCCGATATGCCGGTCAGTCGGGAAACAAAAAGAGAAATGACGGTGCCATGAGCAACAACAATCGTTCGGCCTGGAAATCGACTCAAGGTCGAATTAATCGCGCTTTGAAAGCGTTGGTGAGTCTGAGCGGCGGTTTCGCTTCCAAAAACAAGTTCGTCGGGTCGGGCAAAGAACTCACGAATTGCATCTTGAAATTTTCCACCTGGAAGATATCCCACATTATTTCGATCATGCTCGTGCAAACCTTCAATCACTTGGGCAGACAACCTCAATTCTGTTGCAAGGATTTCAGCCGTTTTCCAGGCTTTTGGCTCAACGCTTGAAACGACGAAGTTGGGCTGATATTTCACCAAACAGTCAGCCAGGCGTTTACAACGCGACTGGCCTTCCGTCGAAAGTTCCCATTCACTGGCAGGGACATTCTCGACGATCTCCGGCAGAGAATGTTTGACGAGAATGAGAGTGTGCACTTCATCCCCCCAAACGGACAACATTCAACACGCGGACTAACTCCTCCGGCAACTCCGCTTCGAAGGTTCTGGGATGTTTTTCGTTCGGCAATGTGATCCTCAGTTTCGCCGCGTGCAAAAAGTGACGATTAAGCTCCAGAGTGGAATTCCTTCTCCCATATATAGGATCACCCACAATCGGACAGCCCAAAAACGCACAATGCAAACGGATCTGGTGCGTGCGTCCGGTCAACGGATGGAATTCCAGCAAGGTGTGTTTGTTGAAACTTTCGAGTGTCTTGTATTCCGAGATCGCTTCGCGTCCCTTTTTTTCAGAGACAATCGCCATCTTTTTACGTTGTTTCGGGTCGCGCCCGATAAACGCTTCCACGCGACCAGCGGGTGTCGGCGGCTTGCCATCCACGAGGGCAAGGTAGGTTTTTTCCACTTTGCGCAAACGGAACTGGTCCTGCAACCAGCGGTGGGCGCGTTCATTCTTCGCCATCATAATTAAGCCAGATGTCTCTTTATCCAGCCGATGGACAACGCCCGGACGTTCCTCGCCGCCAATGCCTTCGATATCCGGTTCATAGCCCAACACGGCATTGACCAGTGTCCCGGAAGAATGACCTGCGGCAGGATGGACAACCATCCCGGCAGGTTTATTGACCACGATCAGATCATCGTTCTCGAAGATCACATCGAGTGGAATCTCCTCGGCGACCAGAGCGGTCGGCACGGGTGCCGGGATCCGGACAATCACATCGGAACCTTTCTCCAGGGTTTGGCCAGCCTTCTTCGCGGGTTGACCGTTCACATCCACACAGCTATTTTCGATCAAACCCTGTATGCGCGAACGCGAAAACTCCTGCAACAACCCGACCAGATATTTATCGAGCCGCTCAGGAGTTTCTTTGTCAAAACGAAAATTCAATATGCGATCATTCACTGGGGGTCTCGCCAGCCGGCTGGGATTCAACCGCTTCTTTCTTCTCTTTCAGCATGGCACGCTCCTGCAAATAGACACCGACCATCAGGACGATGGTTCCGACTGTGATGCTCGCATCAGCCACATTCCAAACCGGGAACCTGCCCACGGAAATAAAATCTGTTACTTTACCACCCTGAGTCAGGCGATCGATAAGATTGCCCGATGCGCCCGCCAATTGCATGCTCATCGCAATACGAAGCGCCCAGTCATGTTTTTCAATTTGTGGAAAATAATAAATGATCGCTCCGATGACGATAAAAGCCAGCACAGTGAAGACCATGCTCCCGCCCTGAAACATGCCGAACGCCGCCCCCGTGTTATACCAGTTCACGATCCGGGCGTATGGACTAAGCCATTCCATAGACTCGGGTAACCAACTTATGCCGGTCGGAATATTCGAACGTACCAGCCATTTTGTCCACTGATCCAAAATAACAATCACCCCCGCGATGGAAAACATCAAGCCATACTTCTCAACAAACTTTTTCAATTTTCACCTCGAAAATAAAATCGCATCATTCTACCATCACTCAGTCATAAACACGCGCGGCACGCGGGCGCCGATGTCGGTCAGCACTTCATATTCATTTGTGCCCATCCACTCGGCGAGATCCTCCGCCACAATCTGTTCATCGCCAACCTTCCCCAGCAGGATCACTTTGTCACCCACTTTGGCATCATCATCGCCCACATTTACCATGAATTGGTCCATGCAGATGCGCCCCACTTGCGGATATCTCTTCCCGTGGATGATGACCTGCGCCTGATTCGTCATACGGCGGAAATAGCCGTCCGCGTAACCGCATGGGATGGTGACGATTCCCGTCTCAGCCTCCGCCTGCCACAACGACCCATAACTGACCGACCGCCCGGATCTGGTTCGCTTGGAATATGCCACGCGCGATTTCCACGTCAATGCCGGGGCGATCTCCACTGAACGCGCCACTCCGCGCGGATAGATTCCGTAGAACATGATGCCCGGACGCACCATGTCGAAATAGCTTTCCGGAAATTGCAGAACCGCCCCTGAGTTCGCCATATGCCGCAAAAGCGGGTGCGGCTCGCTCAATTTTTCATAGATACCCAGCACTTCCTGAAAGTGTTCCAATTGCAAATGAGCATGGATCAGGTCCGGTTCTTCCGAATTCGCGAGATGGGTATAGATCCCTTCGACATCGATGTTCCTGAGTTTCAGGGAATGTTCGATGAACGGTCCGGCTTCGTACTCGTGCACACCAACGCGTTCCATACCGGTATCAATTTTCAGGTGAGTCTTGATGCGCTTCCCGGTCAAACGGGAGACTTCCTCAGCGGCGTCCAGCAATTCAATGGATGAGCCGGTCAACGTCAGATCATAAACGGCAAAATGCGGCAACTGGGATGGCAACGTCCCGCCTGCCACAAGGATCGGCTTCTTGACGCCGAAATCCCGTAATTGAATTCCTTCTTCGAGAATGGCGACGCCGAAATAATCCACATACGGTTCAATGAACGGAGCAACGCCGTCCACGCCGTGACCGTAGGCATTTGCCTTGACCATCGGCATGACCTTCGCCGGGGCAACATGCGCGCGGATGGCGTCGATGTTCCGCTTCAGTTGTGTCAGGTTAACTTCCAGATAGGTGGGACGAAGAGAAACTGTCATACCCCCATTGTACGTGGAAATCCGCCAGGACTCAAATTAACGATCGGGTCTCCAATGGTATTCCACATCCGGTTCGCTCTCAGGCGGCGGACTGACACCGAACTTTTCGGCTGTGAAGCCATTCTTCTCGTAAAACGCGCGCGCATTGATATTGACCTGAAGCGTATACAGCCATAAATGTTCCGGCGATCTATCTTTCGCAAAAGCCAGCAACATCCCGCCGATACCGCGGCGCCAATGATCGGGGTGGATGTACAACTGGTCAACGAAATCCCCATTCATCGCCAGCAGGGCAACGGGGCGGTCGTTCAGAGTCGCCAGCCAGATTTTGTTTTCCTGCAATACATGGTTTCGAAAATAGTCCAGGTCCTCAAAAAAGAAATGTCCCTTTTCGAGCTGAAATTCAGGCAGGGACTTTTCACGCGAGATCCGCCACAGGATGGTCACAGCATCGAAATCATCGGGACGATATTCGCGGATACGGTATTGGGACGGCATGGCATTTCCTTCTATCAGCCCGGCAGGGTTCCACTCAACCGGGGGGTAAAAAAATTGAGCCAAATGGTTGGCACCGCCCATTTGGCTCAAAACTAAATTCGATGGATGGCTTAGTAATCGCGTCTTCGTTCGCGGTCGCCGCCACCACCACCCGGTCTACGGTTGCCGCCACCGCGGAAACCACCGCCGCCACCGGGGCGCTCCTCGCGCGGGCGGGCGAGATTCACGGTGAGGGGACGCCCGCTGAAATCTTTACCATGATACATGGTAATGGCATTCTGCGCCTCTTCCTCCGATGACATCTCAACAAAGCCAAAACCTTTTGAGCGGCCGCTTGCGCGGTCCTTGATCACCTGCGCGGATTTCACCGTGCCTGCCTTCGCGAACAGTTCCTGAAGATCTGCATCGCCGGTGGTGAAAGGCAAATTACCTACATACAGTTTCGCTTCCATAGAAATTCTCTTCTCCTAGGTGTGGGCCATGAGAGTGAAGCATCTCCCACGGCAAGACGGGTCAATTGTGCATGACTACAGGGATCACAGACACCCAGGTGCCAAGAAGCGAACATTCCCTCTGATTGCCGGACCGCCATTCTTCATGCAACGTACGTTTTTATTGTAGCACAAACTGGATGTACGGACTATAGGCTCGGAAGCCAAAAACGGAGCCAATCCCGGTTCTCACGCAGGGAAAACTGGATCCCCGCCTGGAGCGAATCCAATGCTGATGCCGGGTCGCCGCCAAGCGCGGCGGCGATGCGTTCGTCTTTGATACAGCCAAAAATGCGCGTGCGAAAGTTCGGGATCCACGAAAGCACCTGCCCATAGCGTTCCGCATTCATGGTAACAATGGGCCACACACCCCTCGACGGTCCGCGCAGGAGGAGCCAGCGCAGGTTTTGCACCGCGTCGAAATCAAGGCTTGCCGCCGACTCGAGACCGTCGATGAACAACAATACAGACTGGCGTGGATTTTTATTCGCATGAGCCCACGAGGCAAGTGAAAGCAGAAGGTCCTGTGCGCCGGTGTGATAGGACGGGAATACGCCGACACCATGCGGCGTTGTTTTCACATCATCCCATTCGTCCGTGTGACTGGTGATCACCGCATACTGCACATCTTCCGATTTGTGAGTCAGCGCTACAGCATGGGTGATCATTTGCAGGAGTCGCGTTTTCCCTGAACCGGGGTCACCTGTTATCAATATGGGACCGGGAAGCGGGTCGCGCAGATTCAATAGGACAGGCAATCCATCGGACGCAACACCGAGGAACAAGGCTTCGCGTGGAAGAGGTCCGATCTCAGACAGGACTCCGCTCAGGGTCGGCGCGGCAGGCACGGGCGTGGAAAGAGGCGATGATGTCTCCATCTTCAGCTCGGTCAGCGCTTCCAGCGCGAGAGAAAAGCGACGGTTCGATGTGGACATGCGTCCTCCTAAGTTCTTGTTTAGCGTTCAAAAGTAGAAAACCGTAAAGGGTCAAACATCTTGAAAAAGACAGGTCGAAAAACTCTTGTACGAGAAGAGCGGAAACCTGTA
>JBFYRY010000167.1:0-8425 GCA_041302025.1 Chloroflexota bacterium
TATCCCGGCGAATTGATCGGGCGGAGTCTGATGATCATCCCGTTCATGTGGATCTTCTACCAGTTGTGGAAGGTGACCTTTGCCGCATCCGGTTCAGACGTGATCGGCGGCTTGACCCTGCGCGACACGCTCTGGTATCTCATGCTGGCGGAGACCGTCGAACTGGGGCGCCCTCCGCTGGCGCGCACGATCTCGGAAAACGTAAAAGACGGTTCCATCGCGTACATTCTCAACAAGCCGTACGATTTTCTGTTGTACCATTTCAGCACCACCATGGGCGAATCGATCTTCCGGGCGGTGATGAATGCACTCTTCGGCGGCGCAGTGGTCTGGTGGCTGGTCGGCGCGCCTGCGCACCCGGAGGGCTTCCTGGTCGCCTTGCCCGCCATCCTCGGTGCATGGGCTCTGCACTTTTGCGTCAATGCCATGATCGGACTTTCCGCCTTCGCGTTCGAAGATGTCTCTGCCTTTACATGGATCTACCAAAAATTTGCATTTATCCTCGGCGGACTGTTAATCCCGCTCGATTTTTACCCGCAGTGGCTGCAAGTCATCGCCAAGTCGCTCCCCTTCTCCAGCATGGTGTATGCGCCGGCGCGGCTGTTCGTCACGCCGAGCATTGGGATGTTCTTCAACGTGATGATATTGCAGGTCATCTGGATCGTGGTGCTGGGACTGTTGCTGACTCTCGCCTACCGGCGCGGAATCACACAACTTACGGTGAATGGAGGATAGATGCCATTGCGAGGCTTCAAGAAGCGATCCCCATGCTATCATCCAGAACTCCTTAATGAGGTTTTTCGGTTTTCGAGGAGATTGCTTCGACGGGAAAACACCGTCTCGCAATGACATGAGAAAACCATGAAAGAACTCAAATTCCTGCTCGCCGTCTGGAAAGCCAACCTGCTCTCGGTCATGGAATATCGCGCCGCGTTCCTGACACAGGTATTCGGCATGATGGCAAACAACTTCATCTACTTCGCGATCTGGATCATCTTCTTCGACCGCTTCAAGGATGTGCGCGGCTGGGGCATCAACGACATGTACGTCACCTTCGGTGTGCTTGCCAGTTCGTTCGGTCTGGTCAGCCTGTTCTTCGGTAACGCCTTCAACCTCAGCGACATCATCGTCAAGGGGCGGCTCGACTATTACCTTTCCCTGCCGCGCCCGGTCCTGCTCCACACCGTTGCCAGCCGCATGATCGCCAGCGGGATGGGCGACTTCACCTACGGCTTCGTGAGTTACGCCATGTCCGGTCAATTCACCTGGGATGGACTGCTCCGCTTCGTTCTTGCCACGCTGTTGGCGGCTTCCGTTTTCGCGGCATTTCTCATCCTGATACAGAGTCTCGCGTTCTGGCTGGGCATGATGAGCAATTTCAGCGCGGTGGCGCTCAACGCCATGCTGACCTTCGGCATCTACCCGATCACCCTATTCGACAACTACGCGAAACTGATCCTGTTCACCATCATTCCGGCGGCGTTGATGGGCGCGGTCCCTGCCGAGTTTGTCGCCAACTTCTCCTGGCAGGTTTTAGCGGAACTGCTCGCAGGAGCGGCGGTATTCCTCTCCATAGCGGTGACCGTTTTCCGGCTGGGGTTGAAGCGTTACGAGTCCGGTAGCGGGATCCAGATCGAAGTGTAGAGTCCGCTTTTTCTCTGGTATAATCTCCGCCCGTGACTGGTCCTGCCCTACGGTTCCCCTTTCAGGGAGGCTTTGGGCACGGAGACCTGCTCGTGCGGTGTTCTTGCCGCCAAATCTAAAGAAAGGAAGCAAACGTCATGCCTTTACAGAAAGAAGCAAAGACAAAACTCATCACTGATTACCACCGTCATGATAACGATACTGGTTCACCCGAAGTCCAGATCGCGATCCTGACGGGGCGCATCGCACAGTTGACCGATCACTTGCGGATCAACAAAAAAGATGAGTCCTGCCGCCGTGGCTTGCTCAAGATGGTTGGTCAGCGCCGCCGGTTGTTGACCTACTTGCGCAAGGTGGACTACCAGCGTTATCTGGGCGTCACCGAAAGTTTGAACCTGCGCCACAAGTAAGTCAGGTGAATTGACCCTAAAGGCGAGACCCTTCGATAAACTCAGGGCAAAGCCTTTAGGGTCTTATTAAACCCTCACCCTACCTCTCCCGCGGGGAAAGGAGGGAAGAACCCGCCGTCAGGAATTGAATAGCGCGAATAACCGTGGTGTTATTCACACTCTTCAGTCCCTGACCCGAGGCGGTAACCAATTTAGGGCTTATCTTGAACCAAAAACAAATCGAACCGCGAAGCACGCACAGAGCGCAAAGATTCTTTAATCTTCGCGTTCCTGGCGGTCTTTGCGGTAAATAAGAGTCAAGGTAAGCAGTCTTAGGAGACAATATGCAACCCGAATCAAAGAAATATACAACCACGATTGGGAAGAACGTCGTCACGTTCGAGACCGGCAAACTCGCCGGTCAGGCGGGCGGCGCGGTGACCTTTGGCACACCCGAATCCATCGTCTTTGCCGCGGCAACGATGGGCGATGTGCGCGAAGGCATTGATTTCTTCCCGCTGTCCGTCGAATACGAAGAAAGACTCTACGCAGGCGGACGCATCCCCGGTTCGTTCTTCCGTCGCGAGGGACGCCCCGGCACCGAAGCGATTCTCGTCGCACGCCTGACCGACCGCCCTCTGCGCCCGCTCTTCCAGGACGGCATGCGCAACGAAGTGCAGGTCATCATGTTCACGCTGTCATCCGATGGTGAGAACCCGCTCGATATTCTGGCGATCAACGCCGCCTCTGCCGCCATCATGATCTCGGACATCCCCTGGGGCGGACCGGTCGGCGCTGTCCGCGTGGGACGCGTCAACGGCGAATTCGTCATCAACCCGACTTTTGCTGAACTCGAAGCATCTGACCTCGATTTGCGCATCGCCGGAACACGCGAAGCCATTCTTATGGTCGAATGCGGCGCGAATGAGGTTCCCGAAGACGTAATGGTCGCCGCGCTCGAAATTGGTCACAAGTCCATTCAACCTCTGATCGACCTGCAACTGCAAATGCGCGAAGAAGTCGGCAAGCCCAAACGGGATGTCAACCTCTTTGTACCGGCAGAGGATATCAAGAAGAAGGTGTTTGACCGCGTATCCGGTCCGATGAACACCCTGCTCGAGAAGCCGCTTTCCAAGAACGAATTCTATTCCGGCATGAAAGTTATCAAGACCGAAGCCGAAGCAGAATTGTGTACAGTTCCCGAAGATGGCAATCCTGCCGATTACATCCCGGTCAATATGTTCCGCGAGGCGTTTGAACAGGCTGAACAAGCTGTTGTCCGCGAACGCATTTTGAGTCAGGGCAAACGTCCCGATGGACGCACCCCGACCGACATCCGCCCGATCTGGTGCGAAGTGGGACTCTCCCCGCGCGCACATGGTTCCGGTCTGTTCACCCGCGGTGAGACGCAGATCCTGTCGTTCGCCACACTGGCGACTCTCGGCGAAGCGCAGGAACTCGACAACCTTAGCCCCATCAAAGGTAAGCGCTACCTGCATCATTACAACTTCCCGCCGTACTCCACAGGTGAGGCTAAGCCCCTTCGTGGACAGAGCAGGCGCGAGGTCGGGCATGGAGCGCTGGCAGAGCGCGCCCTCGAACCGGTTATCCCGGCGGAAGAGTCGTTCCCGTACACCATCCGCGTTGTTTCTGAAGCGTTGTCATCCAATGGCTCTACCTCGATGGGTTCGGTCTGCGGTTCGACCCTCGCCCTGATGGACGCGGGCGTGCCGATCAAGGCTCCCGTCTCCGGCGTTGCCATGGGACTCATCACCGATGAAACCGGCCGTTACAAAATTCTGACCGACATCCAGGGTACCGAAGATCACCTCGGCGACATGGACTTCAAAGTGGCTGGCACGGCGGCAGGCATCACTGCCCTGCAAATGGACATCAAGATCAGCGGCTTGAGCGCGCAAATGATGAAGGAAGCGCTCGATCAGGCAAAGATCGCCCGCATGTCCATCATGGATAAAATGCTGGCGGTTCTGCCCGAATCCCGCCCGGACCTGAAACCGTTCGCTCCGCGCATTATTACCGTGAAGATCCCCGTCGATAAGATCGGCGCGCTGATCGGACCGGGCGGCAAGAACATCCGCGCCCTGCAGGAAGAGACCGGCGTGACCATTGACGTGCAGGAAGACGGCACGGTCTACATTGCTTCGAGCGATAGTGTGGGCGCGAAGATTGCACAGGAACGCGTCGCGGCTCTCGGCGAGAACGCTGTGATCGGAAATATCTACACCGGCAAGGTCGTGCGTATCGCGGACTTTGGTGCGTTCGTCGAGATCATCCCCGGCGTGGATGGACTCGTCCACATCTCGCAATTGGATAGTGAACGCGTCAACAAAGTGGAAGACATCGTCAATATGGGCGATGAGATCACCGTAATGGTGACCGATATTGACGGACAAGGCAAGATCCGCCTATCACGCCAGGCTGTGCTCGAAGGCTGGACCGCTGAGGAAGCCCGCGCGAAAGACGGTCCGCGCAGAAGTAGTGGTGGCGGCAATCGCGGTGGCGGCGACCGTGGCGGTCGCGGCGGAGATCGTGGTGGCAACCGCAGCGGCGGCGGTGACCGCGGTGGAAGAAGATAGGTAAAACCAAACTTCCGAAGTCTTTGAGACTTCGGAAGTTTTTATACTCAGCGCGGATGCCATGTCTGGCAAAAAGTAAATCCTGTCCATCACTCTCCATTCATGCTACACTCCGCCCATGCAGATGAAACAATCCGGCAGAATGGATAAGGCAAAGGTGTTCATCCTTTGCGCTGTGTCGATATCCGTCCTGTTTGCGGGATTTGCCTTCAACACTTGGCGGGTCGCCGAGGAAAAATCCTTTGGACGGTTCCAACGAGATACCGAAAGCCTGGTTCTCGGCAGGCTGGCAAAATCACGGCAGGATGGAATATTCTCCGCAGGCGGGCTCACCGGCGCGGATATCGATCACAGTGTGCACGACACCTGGATCACGCCGAAAGAAATCGACCGTCAATACCTGTCGTACTTCGACGACATCCCGCTTAAACGATATTCCCCCTACCTGTCACAGATCGGCGGGCAGGGCATGTTGTATAGCGTCCTCGATAAACTCATCCGCATCCCGTCCACGCGCGTGAAATACGAGATCTTTCAGATCATCGCGTCCGGGTTGTCGGCGCTGACGCTCACGCTGGTCGCTACATGGTTTTATTTCGAATTCGGGCTGGCAAGCGCGCTATTCGTCCTTGCGTCCACAGCCCTCTCGCAGTGGCTCACACTCTTCGGGCGGAATCTCTGGTGGAGTCTGTGGGCGTTCTATCTGCCGATGCTGGCGCTCATGTTCTTCCTGATGCTCAACCGAACGGTGTCAAAACGTCACTTCACCAACCTGGGGATCATCGCCGGAGCGGCGGTGTTCGCCAAATGTTTTTTCAACGGCTACGAATTCATCACCACGGCGCTGGTCATGCTGACCGTGCCGTTCATTTATTACAGCCTGTTGCACCGCACAGACCTGCGTCAATTTTTCAAGGGAGCGGTTTCGATTGTTGCCGGAGCAAGCATTGGCGTCCTTGTGAGCCTTGGCATTTTGCTTTTGCAGATCGGGTTGGCACAAGGCAACGCGCTGGGCGGGCTGGAGCACCTAACCTCCACCCTTGAAAAGCGGACGTACGGCAACGTCTCTGACTTCAACAGCGAATTCTCCGACAGTTTGACAGCCAGCACCTTCGGCGTGACGTGGAACTACGTCAAGGGACCGTATCTGGAACTGGGGCACGCTTCGGACTCAGCCGGGGCGGGTCCCGTTATCGTGATCCGCTACTGGCACCTGATCGGCTCGTTCGCGGTCATGTCTGTGCTGGCGCTCTTCGCATGGACAAGGACCAAGTCAACAGAACAATGCCAAAGGGACATCGCTTTAGTGGGTGCGGCGTGGTTCTCGATACTTGCGCCGCTTTCATGGTTCGTCATTTTCAAGTCCCATTCCTACATCCACACACACATCAATTTTGTGATCTGGCAGTTGCCATTCACATTGTTCGGGTTTGCGATCTGGGGAGTGGTGCTTCAGCGCGTGTTGTCCGCTTTGATGCGCAAAGCGGGATAGTATCCCGCTTTACATAACTCACCTTACGCGGAACGTCCCGAAGGCTCTCGTGGATCTAGCCTGTTTGCAGGTTGAACCTTCGGGACGGTGCGTAACATCAGTTACATAACGGAATCAACTTCCGGCGTGGAAAGAGGCGGGGATAGTCCTATTGAGCCACCTGCGGCAGGAGCGTGGACAGCGCGTCGATGAGCGCATCCACATCTGCGCGGGTGTTGTATCCCTGGATCGAAATGCGGACAAATTGCCAGTCGCGGTATTGCGTAATGGGAAGTTCGATCTTGAACTCGTTGTAGAGGCGGCTTTTGAGGAGCGCGGCATTGACAGGCGGGAGCGGCGCGATCGCCATCTGGCTGTAGAAATCCGAATCGAGCGGATAGAGCGGCGGCAGGTCGGTGAGGTCGCAGACTTTTTCGACGGCGACGCGTAGGAGGCTGTGACACTCGGCGCGGACATCATCCCAATGATGCTCTTGCATGAATTGAATCGCAGTTGGGACGGAGAGCGCGGCGGCGGGATCTTTGGTACCTGTCCATTGCAGGAGATCGATGAAGCGCGACCCGGTTGTAGTTTCAGGTGTGGCGCGATACCCCCAACTGACGATCAACGGCTCGATGATGGGTTGCAGTTCATATCGCACATGGATGAACGCCGCGCCTTTCGGGGCAAGCATCCATTTGTGGCAGTTGCCAGTGGCGACATCCGCGCCGAGGGCTTGCAGGTCGAGCGGGAGTTGACCGGGCGAGTGAGCGGCATCCACGATGGAGAGGATGCCCGCCTGCCGCGCGCGTTGACAGAGTTTTTCAACAGGCAATCGCAACGCAGTCGGCGAGGTGATATGGCTGAGGTAGACCGCCTTCGTCCGCGGCGAGACACCTTTCCAAAACTGTTCCACAATTTCATCTTCTGTATGAACCGGCAATGGGATCGGCTGGTGGATGTATTTTGCGCCGACCTTGCCGCACAGGAATTCCCAGGTGTAATCGCAGGCGCCGTACTCGTGGTCGGTGGTGAGGATCTCGTCGCCGGGTTGCAGGTCGAGTGAGCGGGCTATGATGTTGACGCCATGCGTGGCGTTGGGGATGTAGGCGAGATCGTCCGCGTCGGCGTGCAGGTACTCCGCGAGTGCGGAGCGGGAGTCCTTCAGGAGGCGGTCATGCTCACGCCCCAGGAACAGCACCGGCTGGCGTTCGAGGCGGCGTTGCCAGTCCTGGTAGGCGTCGAAGACCGGTTTGGGAGTCGCTCCGAACGAGCCGTGGTTGAGGAAGTGGATATCCGGGTCGAGCAGGAAGAATTGTTTCAGGTTTGACATGCGTCCATTATAAAGGTTGCTGTATACTTTCGTTTGGTCGTAAAATCCATATTGTCCCGAAGGCTCGAAAGGAAATCCATTTAGATCACTCAGAACCTTCGGGACGATTGCTTACAAGGAGCCATCATGGATCAGTTCTTCGCCGCAGACTGGACCGGACCCGCTTTCCAATTTTTGGGAACGGCGCATCTCATCGCGCTGGGATGCCTGGTCCTGCTTAACCTGCTTTTACTGCGCTTCAAGGATGCCTCTGACTCCGCCAAGACCGCCATCCGCTGGATGATGGCGTTACTTTTGTGGGGCAACGAGATCGGGTGGCACGTGTGGAATTACTCCATCGGCACGTGGGAGATCCAGACGATGTTGCCGTTCCACATTTGCAGTGTGATGGTCTGGCTCGGCGGGTGGATGCTGGTGACGAAGAACTACGCGCTCTACGAATACATGTACCTGATTGGCATTGGCGGCGCAATTCAGGCTTACATGACCCCGGACCTGGGGATGTACGGCTATCCCCACTACCGCTTCTTCCAGACCTTCGTCGCGCACGGACTGATCATCACCGCCGCGATCTACATGACCGCCGTGGAGGGCTTGCGCCCGACGTGGAAGTCCATTCTGCGGGTCGTCATTGGCTTGAATATATACATGATCCCCGTGTACTTCCTCAACAGCGCCATCGGCAGTAATTTCCTGTTCATCAATCACAAGCCTCCTACCGCCAGCCTGCTGGATGCCCTGCCCGAGTGGCCCATCTACATCCTGTACATGGAAGGCTTGGGCATCGTGACGTTCCTGATCCTGTATATTCCATTTATCATCAAGGACTGGCGCGACCGTTATTTGATGAATCGGGACAATGCGGCAGGCTTGGAGAGGATTTCGAAGTAAGTAACCTAAGTTGCGACCTACCAAAGGAAATTGATGCTGCAAGCGAGTACAAAGAGAGCGACCTTGATTTCAAAACCTCTGGCAGTGACAGCATGAATGG
>JBFYRY010000168.1:0-8424 GCA_041302025.1 Chloroflexota bacterium
CCCGCGATCGGCACGGCGGGTTTCGAGCGCATCTTTGTCAGCGGGTGCAGGCGCGACCCGCGGCCTCCTCCCATGATGATACCCAGGACATCGTTCATTGACGGCATGACGTGCCTCCTCGACGCATTGATTGTGTACGATGTCTATTATCTCTTAAAACGGATAAACTGCCTTATCTTTGCCGAAACAAAAACGAAGGGATATGCCAGCAGGATGAGTATATCGATCAGCGCAAAGATAATATGAAGTTTCATCTCTCAACTCCAAACGAACGGCGGCAGGCTAAAGGCAACAAAACAGTCCGCCGTCGTTTTTATTGTACATACCCCAAAAATGAAAGTCAACATTTCGGGGTGTCGTCTAATGCAAGTCTTATATAATACCCGCAGTCACACACCTGACCGATGTGCCAGATAAATCACGGGCGGTGCCAGAGAATTGCGGTTTCCCGCCTTTGAAAAGGCGTGATTGTGACCGCGCCGGGTATAAATCAAAATTCCCCACCGTACGAATCTTCAACGCGAATGACGCGAATTTTCTCAAATTTAATTCGCGAAGTTCGCTGAATCTTCCGGGTGTACGGTAGAGAGAATCAAAACATCCTCCAGCGCTGGAGGATGTTCGATACTGTCACCCATAACGGGTATAATCCGGATGAAACGAGTGCCGAAGGAGGGAATCGAACCCTCATTCCCGTAGGGAACACGATTTTGAGTCGTGCGCGTCTGCCTATTCCGCCACTCCGGCCATTGCGTTCGCAAGTATACCACTCTCAATACGAAGGTCAAGATAGATGAAACTCGGAATTATCGGATTACCCCAATCAGGAAAGACAACCATATTCAACGCCCTCACGCGCGGCAACGCCCCCACCACCGCCTCGGCAGGACGCTTCGAAGTCCATACCTCAGTTGTGGATGTTCCCGACGAGCGCGTGACCAAACTCTCCGCGATGTTCAACCCCAGAAAGACGATCTACGCCAGGGTGACGTATGCGGATATCGCGGGACTGGAAACTGGTTCCGCCAAAAGCGGCATTTCCGGGCAACTGTTGAACCAGCTCGCCCAAATGGACGGATTCCTCCTCGTTGTCCGCGCCTTCGAAAGCGACCTGGTCATGCACCCCAGCGGAAGCGTGGACGCGAAGCGCGACGTTGAATCCATGTTGAGCGAATTACTGCTCAACGATCTTATTGCCGTTGAGCGCAAGGTGGAACGCCTTGCCGACGAGAAGAAAAAAGGCGGCACGGACAAAGCCTTGAACGAACGTCAGACAATCTTGTTCACTCGCTTGCTTGACGCATTAAACGAGAATGTTCCGCTCCGTAAATTGGAATACAACCACGAGGAACAAAAGGAACTTGCCTCGTTCGGTCTACTCTCGCGCAAGCCTGTGCTGGTGGTCTTCAACATGGGCGAGGGACAGTCCGCGCCGCAGATGGAACTGGATGTGCCGTCGGTGGCGTTGATGGGCAAACTCGAAATGGAAATGGCGCAACTCTCCGCTGAGGATGCCGCCATGTTCATGGAGGAATACGGCATCAAGGAACTCAGCCTGAACAAGATGATCAGCCTCTCGTATGACCTGCTCCAGGTGCAGTCGTTCTTTACCGTGGGTGAAGATGAGGTCCGCGCGTGGGAGACGAAGATCGGCGCCACGGCACAGGAGTCCGCGGGCGAGATCCACACCGATCTTTCGCGTGGATTCGTCCGGGCGGAGGTGGTGGCTTACGATGACCTCATCAGCCTCGGGTCCATGGCGGAAGCGAAGTCCAAGGGCAAGTTCAGGCTCGAGGGCAAGGAATATATCGTCAAGGACGGAGACATCGTCCATATCCGATCCAGTTTGTAATTTTTCCGTCATTGCGAGCGGAGCGAAGCAATCTCCATCAAAGTTAGGGATTGCTTCCCGCAGGTCGCAATGACACAAATCAAGGAGAAAACATATGGCATACGTAGTCAAAAAATGGGATCTCGGTCAACTCTTCCCCGGCTTCGACAGCCCCGAACTGCAGGGCGCATTCGATAACGTGGAGGAGCAGGTCACCTCGTTCGAAGGTGTGCGCAACAAACTCAATCCCGATATGGATGTTGATACGTTTCTCGATGTGGTGCGCGCCTCCGAAGCAACATCGCGTATTGTGAACAAGGCTTATGCATTCGCCGAACTCTCGTTTGCAGAAGATACCCAAAACCAGAATGCACAAAGTTTGATGGGACGCATCCAGCAGTTCACGGCGGAGATGCAGAACCGCACCTTGTTCTTCAGCCTGTGGTGGAAGGAACTGGACAACGCGAATGCCGACCGCTTGATGTCTGCTTCGGGCGATTATCGGTATTACCTCGAAGAGATACGTCACTTCAAGCCGCATACGTTAAGCGAGGCGGAGGAGAAGATCATCAACCTCAAGGATGTGACAGGCTCCAGCGCGCTGGTCAATTTGTATGATGCGATCACCAACCGTTATGTCTTCAAACTGGAAGTAAACGGTGAAGTGAAGGAACTGACACGCGCCCAGTTACAGCCGTACATTCAGGGTACCGACCCCGAAATGCGCGCGAAGGCGTATCAGGAGTTGTATCGGGTTTACGGCGAGGACGGTCCGATCCTTGGGCAGATGTATCAGACGCGCGCCCGCGACTGGCACAACGAAAATATTTCCCTGCGGAAGTTCAGCAGTCCCATGTCGGTGCGGAATCTCGTGAACGATATCCCCGATGAAGCGGTGGATACATTGCTCGATGTGACGAAGAAGAATGCAAGGATCTTCCAGCGTTATTTCAAGATGAAGGCAAAACACATGGGCGTGGATAGATTGCGCCGCTATGATATTTATGCGCCGGTGGCCAAATCGGACAAGGCGTTCGATTTTGGCGCCGCCGCCGAAATGGTGCTGGAATCGTTCAGCGCATTCGAACCGAAGATCGGTGACCTGGCGCGCCGCGTGTTCGACCAGAACCGCCTCGATAGCGAGATCCGCAAGGGCAAACAGGGCGGCGCGTTCTGCGCTTCGATCAACCCTGAAGATACGCCGTTCGTGTTGATGAACTATACGGGCCGTGCGCGTGACGTGGCGACCCTGGCGCACGAGCTGGGACATGCCATCCATGCGATGCTGGCTTCGCATCATTCCGCGTTCACGTTTCACTCGTGTCTTCCCTTGGCTGAAACTGCATCCACCTTCGGGGAAATGATGCTCACCGAAAAATTGCTCTCGACCGAAACCGACGAAGCCGTGCGCCGCGACATCCTCTTCAAGCAAATGGACGATGCCTTCGCGACGATCCTGCGCCAGATCTATTTTGCACTCTTCGAGCGGGAGGCTCACGCCTTGGCGCAGAAGAACGCCACCGTGGACGAGATGTGCGCCGCGTATATACAGAACCTCAAGGAACAGTTCGGCGATTCAGTGGAACTGAGCGACGAGTTCAAATGGGAATGGGTATCCATCCCGCATATTTATGCCGTGCCGTTCTATGTGTACGCGTACGCGTTCGGTCAATTGCTGGTGTTCTCGCTCTATCAGCAGTTCAAAGCGGAAGGCGACTCGTTCAAGCCGAAGTATCTCAAGATCCTTTCGGCTGGCGGCTCCGAAGCGCCTGCGAAGATTTTAGCGGAAGCAGGCGTGGATATCCGCTCCGCGAAATTCTGGCAGGGCGGGTTCGATGTCTTGAGCAGGATGGTGGATGAGTTGGAAAAACTTTAGGTTTGCAGGTTAACACGTTGACAGGTGAGCAGGTCGAGAGACTTGTTCACCTGTTTTTTTGTATAAACGCGCATGGAGAGGAATGAGCGGAGAATTTCCGCGCGCGACGGGCTCCTGTATTAGCGCAGGGTCATGATTGCCAAAAGTAACCGAATCCCGGGGAAAATGTCTGGTAATAGGAGATGCAGTGGATATAACACATCGCGGTGTTCCTTCAAACAATGACAAATGTCAGATGACATCGGGGCGATAAATCAATATAGTGAAGATGGAATCAATTATTGAACGGTCGATATCGGATGGATATGCGGCAGTTCCGAACGGAGAGATACCATGTCACAAAATACACAATCCGACACAAATGCCCCGCAGAATGTCAACAAAACCAACATTGTTCAAGGGTGCCTGGACTGGCTGATCAAGTACGCGCTGACGATCCTGATCGTGGTCGTCGTTGGAGGGATACTCTTTTCCCTGGCGCGGGCGGCAGTCTACAAGATCCGTCCCTACGAAAGGGGACTGCACCTGAGAGGCGGCAAATTCATTAACGTGGACGAGCCCGGATGGCATACTCAAATCCCCTTCGTGGATACGGTCATCATCATAAATGTCATCGAACGTTCAGGAAACATCGAGAGCCTCGCCGCCATGACCGCCGATGACGTCACAATGGATGTGTCGCTTCTTTACACCTATAAGGTAACCGATCCCGTACGTTACCAGCTTGAAGTATGGGACCCGGACGCGATCGTGGCGGGCTTCGTCCAGGGCACGCTCAGGGACGTGGTCAACACCCGCCACATGGACGAGGTCATGCACAGCCGCGCGGAGATCAACGCCGAAGTGATGATGATCCTGGAGAAAAAGCAGAGTCAATACGGGGTTGAATTCATCCTGGTGCAGATCCAGAACGCCGCCCCGCCCGCGGAAGTGGTGGATGCGATCAAGAACCGCATGGTGGCGGTGCAACTTCAGGAACAGGCGGCAGCCGAAGCCGAACAACAACGCACCCTGGCGGACAGCCAATTCTATACCGCCCAAAAAGCCGCAGACGGAGAAGCGTACCAGACGACAAAACTGGCAGAGGCGCAGGCAGAAGCGTTGCGGATCATCCTTCAGGAGTTGGAAGATAAAGGGACACTTGGTGAGCAATACATTCAAGTGCTGATCGCCCAGGAACTTCGCGAAAACAGCAAGTGGATCATCAGTGATGGTAATACAATGCCTGTGATCGATTTTCAGGAACCCACTCCCCAGCCTTAGCGAGTAACTCTCAACGGACGGGACAACCCGTCCGTTTTGTTTCTGAGCATTGTAAAACTCATGCACCGTGACAACGGTCCGCCGTATTATTACAAGGTGGCGTATGAAGAGGCTGTTGCCATGTTGGAAAGTTTGAAGGTTTGAAAGTTAACCTGCCAACCTTCCAACTTGTAAACCTGAAAACAAAAAATGGACTCAGCCATCGCCGAGTCCATTTTCGTTGTTTCGCTATTCTTCTATTTTCTTTCCGCAACCTGATACGCCGTAGAACGTGCGCGTTTATATTTCCGTGCAGGGACTTTTGCCGTCAACTGAATGAGTGAACGCAAGGCTTCATTCACCGATTCTGAGTCCGAAAAATATTCCAGCACATCGGGGGCGAGCAAAACCGTGCCTTCCGCCAGCATGTAATGATTCACTTCCACCGTCCCGTCTTTTTTGGTCACATGGACGGTATAGCCTTTATCCAGAGGGCGATGGAATTTTCCGCGCTCGCCTTTGCTGAAATCATATTCAGCGCGCATTTCATCTTCCTGTTTTTTCTTAGTCGGTTTCATAATAATTTCTTTCGGCTTTGGTAGCCTTTCGGACGCTGATCAAACGGATTCTTTCTTTTCGGTACGCGTGAACGACGGTCAGCAAACGTCTTGTCACCGATTTGCCGATTGAGATGTATCGGTCTTCATCTTCCGAGTGGTCGGGATCGGAAATGGTGACAACCCCAGGATCGTTGAAGATGGTTGCGCCTTCCTCAAAACCCACGCCATGCTTTTTGAGATTGCTCTCAGCTTTTTCATCGTCCCATGCAAATTCGGAGTTTTCCATAACGTTTGCCTGCTCAAATTATACCTTCCAAAACGTTCACCGCTCAACGTTCAACGTTTAACAAAAAATGGACTCAGCCAACCGCCGAGTCCTTTTGGTAGTTATGTCATTCTGAGCGACCAAAGGGAGCGAAGAATCCCGCCGCTTCGCGGCGAGACCCTTCGCTACGCTCAGGGTGACATTATTCCTTTGGCACGAAATACACATCCGTCGGCTTCAACTTCGAATTCCTGAGGAACTTCGGCTTCACTTCCATGCCGATCCAATCCAGCGACGGGGCATCGGGGTCAACGCCCATGATGCGGGTCAGCAACAATGTGTTCACGCCCTCGAACTCGATCAGCGCCAGCACGAACGGGCATTCAGGCAAAAACTCCTGCGACCCGAAATAACAAACCGTGAACGCGTGCACATGCGCGGGGACGTTGGTGATGTCGATCCACTTCGTCTCCGCGCCCGAATACATATCGTGACCGCGCGGGTTGGCGGTGGTGTATCCGCTCTCGGGGTCGCGCGAAGCGAGCAGCCGCTTGTTCGTCAGCGCCGCGAACCACGGGCTGTCCTGTCCGTACGAATGCAGGTACGTGATCTTATATTCCTGCTCGATCTGGATCGGCGCCATCTTCTTCAGAAACTCCAGCGACTCTTCATCCGTACCTATCGGGAACGGGACGCCATGCACGACGAACCCGCCTAATGTTTCTTCTCTTTGGGAAGGTAATTTGCTCATTATGTTCTCCTTACGAATTACGCAACACGTTACACGTATACAAGTAAACACGTACACAGGTAGACACATGCCGTGTAACTCGTAACTTGTATCTATCCTTCTCTCTCCAACACCGATACAGTGACATACGTGCCCGTGCCCGCGTGACTATGGATCGCGCCCCGCTTCGCATCTTTGACCTGTAGCTGGTCATCGCGGAAATGAGTTTTGATCGACCCCTGAAGCTGCCACACCGCAAAGACCGCTTGCATGAGTCCCGTCGCGCCGACAGGGTGTCCGCACGCAATCAATCCACCCGAGGGATTCACCGCGCAGACGGGTTTGTCTTTCAACTTCAAGCCATAGTCAATGTTCGGCAAAAACGCCTTGCCCGATTCCGCGAACGGACCGCCCTCCCCGTAGCGGCACAATCCCAAGTCTTCATACGTCTGGATTTCAGATGATGTATACGCGTCATGCAATTCAACGAAGTCCAGTTCATGCAACGGGTCTTTGATGCCCGCATGTTTCCATGCCATGTTGCCCGCGGTGCGTCCCGCACGGAACGAGTGGACTCCAGGATAGCGCGTGCCGTGCTCCCAAAGTTTCTTGTAATACGCCTTCGTCTCGTCCGATGACTTCTCCTGTTCGGTGGCGTAGTTTTCCATGAAGAAGTCATAATCCACATGCGGACGGTCCGCCATGCGCATCATATCCGTGCCGCGCCCGATGCCCGTCACCTTCACCAGCGGACGCGCGATCTTCGCGCCCGCGGCTTCAAGTTTCCTCAAGCCCTCTTCTGAAACGAGAATGGTCGCCGCCGCGCCGTCAGACATCACGCAGATGTCGAGCCGCGTCAGAGGCCACGCCACCATCGGCGCATCCCGCACATCCTGGATAGTAATCCGCTGACTCTTCTGCGCATACGGATTGTGGAAGGCGTTGATATAGTTCTTCACGCTGACGTGCGCCAACTGCTCGACAGTCGTGCCGAACTCCTTCATGTGACGCGTCACCATCATGGCATAGTAGCCCGAATAAAAACCCCCGACAGGATAATCGAACGACACGTCGGATGCCAATGCGATGAACTCATTTCCCTTCCACGTCTCCACGTGGGACATGGTCTCGAAGCCGTATGCCACACACACATCCATGTGACCGCTGGCAACCGACTTCCACGCCTCCTGGAAACAGATCCCTCCTGTCGCGCCGCCGCCCTCGACGCGGTGACCAGGCTTGGGACACAGCCCAAGGTAGTCCTGAGCCATGATGCCAGCCATCAACTGTCGGCTGAAATGATCCGAGAAGTACGAGGCGACGGATCCATCTACAATTTTGGTGAACGTTGGGAAATCCAATCCGATGTCGGCGATTGCGTAGTCGTAGGCTTCTTTGATAATCGCCTGGAAGGTCTTATCTGGTCGCGCTTTTGCAAACTTTGATACCCCGCCCGAGATTGCATACACAGGTCTCATCAGCGAACCTCCTTTGAATGAAGATAACAATATCTTTGCAGAAATCGAAACAAAATACAACTGACATTCATCCATACTTTTTCATTGCGAGCGTACCCTCTCTCCCTGAGGGAGGGGGTTGGGGTGAGGGAACGCCAAAGCGGACACTTCAGAGGACCTGTTAGGCACTCCCGAAGAATAATGTTATTATCGGAAGAAGAAACTGGAGGCTCGCATGCTTCTCCTCAACCCCCAAAACCCCACACGCTTCTATCCAGATGAAACATCCCGCCAGATAATGCTCAAGACGATCGCCTTCTTTGAAGAGAAGGGTAAACAAAGAATCAAAGAAGATGATCACAAGCGCATCTGGTACGCCGATTTCATCGAGTTCCAGAAAAAGGAAAAACTGTTCGCCACCCTGCTCACACCCACGCCTTACGGCGAAGCGGACGCCCGCTGG
>JBFYRY010000408.1:0-2528 GCA_041302025.1 Chloroflexota bacterium
CCTGGCAGGTGTAGTTTTTGGCGTGTTCATGTACTTCCCCACCCTCGTCGAAGTCCCCATCGCGCAGATGTTCCTCAGCCTCGGCATGCACCGCGGTCCTTTGCTTGCCTACCTCATGGCTGACCCCGAACTCAGTCTGCAAAGCATCCTGATCATTTCGACCATCATCGGTCGCCTCAAATCATGGACGTACGTCGCCTGGGTAGCACTCTTCAGCACACTGGCGGGGCTCATCTACGGCGCGTGGGTGGATGGCGCGAGCGTTGCGCTGGTCGCCTTGTATCTCGGCGCCTTCCTGGCTTTACTCTCTGGATTGTTATGGTTCGTCAATCGCCGCAATGTCCAGAAAATGGCAACTGCACACTAATCATCTCAAAAGGAGTCTCTCATGCTTACCATCAAAGTTCTTGGTTCTGGTTGTGCCAATTGCAAACGCGTGGAACAGATCGCTCGGAAAGTTGTAACGAACTTGGGGATCGAAGCCGAGATCATCAAAGTGACCGAATACCCCGAGATCATGACGTATCCGATTCTTTCCACCCCGGGGCTGGTCATCAACGAAAAGCTGGTCGCGTCGGGACGCATCCCCAGCGAAGCCGAGATCACAACCTTCATTACATCCGCACTTGAAACCGCCTAGGGTCCATTAGGAGGCGCATCCGCGAAGGAAAGAGAGCGCGTTCATCATGGCCAAGATCCAGTACGCCCGAGTCAACGAACACAGGGAGATCGTCCTGCCTCCTCATCTTGCCAAAGACCTGGGCATTTCCCCTGGTGATGAGATCCGCGTTGAAACAAACGGGGACGGCTTGCACCTGCACCCTTCCATCCATACCCTCAAACGTGTTTACGTGGAGGTGACCAACAAGTGCAATCTCACCTGCAGCACCTGTATGCGCAATGTCTGGGATGTAGAATACGGGCACATGTCTGATGTGACATTCGAGCGCATCCTTTCCGGACTTGAAGCATTCCCGGACAAACCCGAACTTTTCCTCGGCGGGTACGGCGAACCGCTCTCCCATCCAGACATCCTCTCGATGATCGCGCAAGCCAAAGAGCGCGGACATCGCGTTTCACTGATCACCAATGGCATATTACTGAACGAATCCGTGACCCGCCAGTTGATCGAATTGAATCTCGATATGCTCTGGGTCTCACTGGACGGTGCATCGCCTGAGTGTTACGCAGATGTTCGTCTGGGAGATTCCCTGCCCACTGTGCTCGGAAATCTGAACGAACTGCGAACGCAGAAGTACCTGAAGTTTGGCGGCTCAAACTGGAGCGGACATCCCAAACTTGGGATCGCTTTTGTTGCCATGCGGCGCAACATCCACGACCTGAATGAGGTCATCCGATTGGGGACACGCCTCGGAGCAGTGGAATTCTCGGTCAGCAATGTGCTCGCTCACAATACCGCACTGCTCAATGAAAATCTGTACATGCGCTCTCTCGACCTGGTCGTCGGGCAGGAGATCAGGCCGCTGGTGCACATGCCACTCATGGATATTCAGCCGGACACCATCCAGGCATTAACGAGCGTGATGAAAGACCTCTACCGTCTGGAACTTACCGGAAGCCCCCTCAACCGCAATACTGACCAATGTCCCTTCATCGAGCGCAGGAGTCTGGCAATCCGCTGGGACGGAAAGGTCAGCCCGTGCCTGCCTCTACAGTACACGCACACACATTTTCTCGATGACCGTGAACGCACTTCACATGAGTATTTTGTAGGCGATGTTCATGACCAGGGTCTGTCCCAGATCTGGAACAATGACGTGTACAAAGCCCTGAGAAAGCGTTTGCAGGATTTCGACTTTTCCCCGTGCGCATTTTGCAACAGTTGCGAAATGGCAAACAAGAACATCGAAGATTGTTTCGGCAACGTCCACCCAACCTGCGGCGGATGCCTGTGGGCGTGCGGACTGATACGTTGTCCATAATTCAACACAAGTGAGGAGATCATAACCATGACAAACACAACAGTTTCGAAGCGTCTTTCCTTTCTGGATCGTTATCTCACCCTCTGGATATTCCTTGCGATGGCAGTTGGGGTGGGGCTGGGATTTCTGTTCCCAAAGGCAGTGCACACTTTCAATGATTCCTTCTCCATCGGCACAACGAACATCCCGATCGCCATCGGTCTGATCCTGATGATGTACCCTCCGCTGGCAAAGGTCAAATATGATGAACTCGGCGATGTTTTCCGCAACTGGAAGGTGCTCGGTCTTTCCCTACTCCAGAACTGGGTCATTGGTCCCATTTTGATGTTCGCACTGGCGATCATCTTCCTGCGCGGCTACCCCGAATACATGGCGGGACTCATCCTGATCGGACTGGCGCGCTGCATCGCCATGGTCATAGTGTGGAACGAACTCGCCCGCGGCGACACGGAATACGCGGCGGGGTTGGTGGCATTCAACAGCGTTTTCCAGGTGTTGTTCTACAGCCTGTACGCGTACGTCTTTATCACTGTCCTGCCGACATGGTTCGGCATGACAGGCGCCATCGTGGACATCACCATCGGA
>JBFYRY010000169.1:0-10408 GCA_041302025.1 Chloroflexota bacterium
TGTCATGCTCTCAAAGAACTGGCAGGGCGCGAAGATATCGAGATCGTGTACCCCGTCCATTTGAACCCGAACGTGCAGGAACCGGTCAATCGCATTTTGGGCGGAGTGTCACACGTCACACTTCTGCCGCCGCTGGATTATCTCCCGTTGGTGCATTTGATGAAACGTGCCAGGCTCATCCTCACCGACTCCGGTGGAATCCAGGAGGAAGCGCCCACCTTCGGCATCCCGGTGCTGGTGATGCGCGAAACGACCGAACGCCCGGAGGGAGTCGAAGCCGGGACACTCAAACTCGTGGGTACGGAATCCAGCCGCATCGTCCAGGAAGCGAAGCGCCTGCTCGACGATCCAGCAGAATATGCAAAAATGGCAAAGGCGGCGAATCCATACGGTGACGGCCATGCCGCGGAACGGATCGTCCAGGCATTAACGAAAACAGTTGACAGTCACTTCTAAAGTGACTGTCAACTCAAAAATGAGTATAATGAATTCGATGAAAGTCGTCCGGTATTTTCTGGCACCGTTACTGGTACTCGTCATCCTGCTGACAACATGGGGAACCGCACAGGCGCAGTCGGCAGATGTGCAATTCTTCCCCGAAACCGGACATAACGTTAGAGGGGAGTTCCTCAAATTCTACAAGAACGTCAAAGACCCCAAACTGGTGTACGGATATCCCATCACGGAACAGATCACGTCCAGGGATGGAAAGACCGTCCAATACTTCCAGCGGGCGCGCTTCGAACTGGGCAAAGACCTGATCGGGAATCCCAAAATACAATTGACCTCGCTGGGTCAAGCCACCTACAAACCCGGCGCGCAACTCAAACTCGACAACTCGGCAGGCTGTCAATTATTCATCACCGGACAGCGGGTCTGTTATGCTTTCCTCGATTTCTTCAAAGCCAACGGCGGCGCGGCGCAATTCGGCAACCCGATCTCGCCCTTCGAATTCCACGACAAGATCATCGTGCAATATTTCGAAAGGGCGCGCTTCGAATGGCGTCCCGACCGCCCCGAAGCCCAGCGTGTGGTCATCACCGACCTCGGGCGCATCTATTTCGACCAACTCGGCGAAGACTCCGCGCACCTCAAACCGGTCACACCGCAGGATGCCACCATCAACCCGGTGCTCTCCATCAAAGTGCGGGCATTCGTGGAAAAGTCGGTCACTCTTCCGAGCGGACAACAAACCGTTTACGTCATCGTGCAGAGCCAGACATCCCAACCCGTGAAGGATGCAAGCGGCAAGATCGTTGTCCACTGGCCCGATGGCAGTGCGGTTGAGTACTTCTTCGTAACGAACGGTTCCGGCATCGGCACCGCGCCATTCAGTTTTTCGAATCAAAAGCAGGGGGAACTCGTGCCCATCGATGTCATCGTCGTCTATCAGGGGCTGTCAGGTTCAACCACAACATCCTTCCGAATCTGGTTCTAGATCTTCTCCAACTCAAACACCGGACCATCCTTGCAAGCCATTGCCCAGCCGGATTTGAGAGTCACGGCGCAGACTCCGCAGTCCGCGATTCCGCCGCAGGGCATCGGCGTGTGGATGAGAACCTGCGCATCCTTTCCAGCCCATGCCTGTTTCACGGACGCCAGTCGTTCCCTCAACCCGGACAGATCCTGGAGCGCCACGTCGAACGCAAGGTAATCCGCCCATGCCAGCACCTCATCCAGCGCGGACAAAGGCTGTACCTCGACTTCATCCGGCAGGCGTTCCCCATCCGAGCCGCTGACCAGCACAACCGCCGCACCCTGCTTCAATGCCGGAGTGATCAAGCCGCGTAAATGGGAAAGGGCATCGTCAAACACAACAAGTGCAATTTTCCGGGCGGAGAGAGGCAGGACAAATCCGCGCCCCAACGGACCGCGCAGGTAAATTTCCATGCCGGGGGTCCAGGAATCGGGCACAGGCGCAAAAGCGGTAAAACTTCCAGGCTTGGATTCCGTAGAGAAAATGGGAATAGGTAACGGTGAGTCGGAGGCGTGGCTTGCGAGCAGGTATTGCCCTGGAGCCGGGATCATGTTCGCAGGGCAGGAAATCCGCGCCTGACGGAGTCCGTCTTCGAGGAGCAATTCAACGACCTGACCTTTTGCATTGTGCATACTGCTATGCTATCATGGCGGTATAATAATTTCAACCATTATGAAGAGGAGTTCAAATGAACATTGTTGATGTTATTCGATCGTTGGCAGGTTTTGCATGGCTGGGAGCCATCGGCTTGGGCGTGCTGGCAGTCGCCCGTGTAAGCCGAAACCAGGGCGCAAAAGGGATCAGCACGACCGTGGTGCTGGTACTGGTGGTTGCGCTCGTCCTTACCACTCTCGGAGCAGGCTTGGTATACGTTGAATCGAACGAACGCGGCGTGGTCAAAACCATCAGCGCAGGCGGCGTTCGCCCCGAGGCGTTGAGCCCTGGTCTGCATTGGATCGTGCCTGTCGTAGAGAGTGTGGTGACCTATTCGGTTTCGAACCAGACGTACACCATGTCTGCTGTGTCATTCGAAGGACAAGTACAGGGCGACGATTCGATCCGCGCCCGCACCAAGGATGGACAGGAGATCATCATTGACGCATCGGTGATCTACAGGGTTGACCCGATGAAGGTTGTGCAACTTCATATCGTCTGGCAAAGCAACTATCAGGATGGTGTTGTGCGCCCCGAAGCGCGCGGCATCATCCGTGATGCGGTTTCGCAATATGGCGTTGAAGAGGTCGTTTCCACCAAGCGCCTTGAAATGGTGCAAACCATTACCGATGAGCTCAGCACCACTTTGAGCAGGAACAATCTGGAATTGGTGGACTTTGTCCTGCGCGACATCCATTTCAGCGAAGGGTATGCCGCGGCAGTGGAACAAAAGCAGATTGCCGAGCAACAGGCACAGCAAGCCAAATTGACCGTCGAGCAAAAGAAGCAGGAAGCCGAGCAGGCGCGCCAGACGGCGCAAGGTCAGGCAGACGCGGCGGTTATCGCGGCGCAGGGCGCGGCAGATTCAGCGGTCATTGCGGCAAAGGGTGCGGCGGAAGCACAGCTCATCCAGGCGGAAGCGCAGGCAAAAGCCAACGAGTTGATCGGTCAATCCATCAAAGAAAATCCTGAGATTTTGCAGTATCAATACATCCTGAAATTGGCGCCGGGTGTGCAGACGATCTTCATCCCGAGCGGCAACCAGTTCATTTTGCCGTTGCCGAACACAACGGTGACACCGCAATAAGCGAAAATATCGAGAACGACATTGTAATAATAGAAAGTGGAAAGTAGAAAGCAGTTTTCACTTTCCACTTTCTATTCTCAGAGAAATATGCCCACCCCTCAAACCGGACGTGAAATTCGCCTGACAACTCTTTCCGCCTGCGCGGGTTGAGCGTCCAAACTAAGCGCCGACGCGCTGACGCAGGTTCTGCGTCCCATCAAGGATGTCTTCTCAGCCGCCTCCTTCCCGGACCTGTTAGTCGGTCTGCGCGAACCGGACGATGCGGCTGTTTGGCGTTTGGATGACAACCGCGCTCTCGTAGTCACCACCGATTTCTTCACGCCCGTGGTGGACGATGCCTACGACTACGGCTCCATTGCGGCGGCGAACAGCCTGTCTGATGTGTATGCCATGGGCGGACAGCCCTTTCTGGCATTGAACGTCGCGGCACTGCCGGACAGTTTGCCGCCGGAAATCGCCAGCGAGATCATACGCGGCGGCGCGGAAAAAGCGCTGGAGGCGGGCGTGGTCATCGCAGGCGGGCATACGGTGAAGGACGATGAACCGAAATATGGACTGGTCGTGGTCGGCTTTGTCGATCCGCGCAGGATGATGAGCAAAGGCGGACTCACAGTCGGTGATGCGCTGGTGCTGACGAAGCCGCTCGGTCTGGGTGTGACCACCACTGCGCTCAAACGCGAACAGGCAGAAGCCAGGGATGTGCAGGATGCCGTTGCGTGGATGAAGCGATTGAACAAAATGGCGGGACAATTGGCGAATGAATTCAGTCTGCGCGGCGGGACGGATATCACCGGCTACAGTTTATTAGGTCATGCCATGGAAATGGCGGACGCGTCTGGCGCGGCGCTACAGTTTAAGTTTGCCGACATCCCGCTCCTTTCGTGCGCGAGAAAATATGCCGATATGGGATGTTTCCCTGGCGGTGCGTTCGACAACAAAATGTATTTCGAGCCGAAGGTTAAATTCGCAGATTCGATTGACGAGCCAGACCAGATGCTGTTATTTGATCCGCAGACCAGCGGCGGTCTGTTGCTGGGTGTGCCGCAGGAGAAATTGGAGTCGTTCCTCGTCCGCGCGGTGGAAATGGGACAAGCCGCGTGGGTGGTGGGACGCGTCGAAACGGGTGCCGGTATCGAGGTCCAGTGAGAGGCGTGTCATCCATAGTACAATAAGGGCGAGTGAGAAAAGAATTCAAGGAACATGTCTGACGTCCCCATAGAAAGCGATCCTAATTTCGGGTTGCCCCCAGTCAAGCCCGCATGGCGGAGCCATATTTTACACACTCAAGCCAAAAGTGATTTTGGTGATTTTTATTTCCACTTTATGCGATTCCATTTATTGAACTGGCATGGATATGACCTGCCAGGAAGGACATCATGAGTTATTGGACGGAAGTGTTTGTCATCGGCGCGTTGATCCTGCTGAACGGCATCCTGGCAATGTCGGAGGCGGCGCTGGTGGCTTCACGAAAAACGAAATTGCAACAGTTCGCTAATGAAGGCGATCAGGCTTCTAAGACCGTGCTCAAACTTACAGCCGACCCAAACATCTTTCTTTCCACGATACAGATCGGTATCACCTTAATCGGTGTGCTTTCAGGCGCGGTGGGCGGCGCAACCATCTCGGAGCAACTGACCCTGGAATTCAACAAGGTCCTTGCGATTCAGCCATACAGTGAGGCACTGGCACTGGGTATCGTGGTCATGGTTATCACCATTTTGTCCCTTTGGCTGGGTGAGTTGGTGCCGAAGCGCATAGCTCTTCATAACCCGGAACGGATCGCCCGTTTTGTCGCCGGACCAATGACCTTCGTCTCAAAAGTCTTTTCGCCGGTGGTCAGGATACTGAGTCGGTCAACGGATTTTGTTCTCAACCTATTCGGTGTCAAAGCTTCGAACGAGCCGCCCATTACAGAAGAGGAATTCCAGGTCCTGCTTGACCAGGGCACACAGGCCGGCGTGTTCGAGGAGGCGGAACAGGATATGGTGGAGGGAGTGTTCAGCCTTGGTGATCAACGCGTGTACTCTCTCATGACCCCTCGCACTGAAATCGTCTGGCTGGATATCGAAGACAGCCTTGATGAGATCCGCGCAAAGATCGCAGAAAATGATTTTTCACGCTTCCCAGTACGGCAGGATACGCTGGATGTGATCCTCGGCATTGTCAAAGCCCGGGATTTGCTGGTACCCAGTCTGAAGGGCGACCCCATCCGGCTTAAGGACCTGCTCAAACCGGCATACTTCATCCCCGAGACAATGCTGGCATCGAAGGCACTTGAGATCTTCAAGGAGAGTCACACCGATGTCCTTCTGGTCATCGACGAGTTCGGCGGTTTGCAGGGGCTACTGACCATCAACGACATCGTCGAGGAGATCGTCGGCGAGATGGGGCTGGGTGAACCACAAGCCACGCAACGACAGGACGGTTCCTGGCTGTTGGATGGCATGATAGAAGTGGATGAGTTCAAGGAGATCTTCAGCCTGAATATGCTTCCCCACGAGGATGAATACGAGACCCTGAGCGGCTTCGTGATGATGTCGCTGGGTCGCGTGCCGCAGACCGCCGATCACTTCGAGTGGAAGGGCTTCCGCTTTGAGATAATCGACATGGATGGGCGGCGGGTGGACAAGGTACTCGTCACCACCCTGCCGCAAAGCCCGCTCATACAGGAAAACCGCGGCTCTACAAAATAGATTCAGTAAACAACATGTCCAATAATTTTCTTCGCGCAGTCATCTTCGATTTCGGCGGGACGCTCATGTACGGACGCCAGGATTGGGAACCCGTCATCGCCCAGGCGGACGATGCCCTCACCGCCTACCTGCGTTTACAGGGCATGGAACTGAACATCTCAACCTTCCCCCATCAGTTCCGTAAATCGCTGGCAAATTATTTCAAACAGCGCGAAAGAGACCTGCTCGAAACAACCTACACATCCGTTCTGCGCGAGATCCTTCGTGAAAAGGGATATAACGAAGTCCCCGATGATATCCTGCGCAAGGCGCTCGACTCGCTCTTCGCCGTGACCCAAAAGAACTGGGTGCTCGAGGAGGATGCCATCCCAACCTTGAAAAAACTTGAAGGGCTCGGATACCGCATGGGCATCGTCTCGAACGCCGGTGACGACAGGGACGTGCAACAACTAGCCCAGGAATTCGGTATCACCCGCTATTTCGATTTCATCCTCACCTCCGCCGCGTGCAGTTACCGCAAGCCGCACGCGCGCATCTTCGAGATGGCGCTCTCGAAATGGTACCTGCTCCCAACTGAGGCAGTGATGGTCGGCGATAACATCGATGCGGATATTTTCGGCGCCCAGAACGCCGGTATGTACGGGGTCTGGATCAGCCGCCGCGCCGCCCCTCGTACCGAGGACCAATTCCGCATCCAACCGGACGCGGTTGTTTCCTCGTTATTGGAAATCCCCGCCGCGCTTGACCGGCTCCAGGTACAATAAATCCCCATGCCACAGAATAAACCCATGACTGCCTATTTTGTATTGGGCGTGGGTATCCTGGCGCTGAGTTTCTCCGCCATGTTCGTGCGCTGGGCAGATGCACCCGGTCCGGTCACGGCGTTTTACCGCATGTTCTTTTCGATCTTCCTCCTGTTTCCGTTGTTTGCGCCGCGCGTCAAACAATCTCCGTCGCTGAAAAAACCTGCCATTCTATTTCCCCTGCTCGCCGGAGCCGCCACCGCCTGCGACCTCGGCTTGTGGACCACTGCGCTGGGCTACACCACCGTCTCGAACGCCACCCTGCTCGGTAACACATCCCCGCTGTGGGTGGCGCTGGGAGCGTGGCTGGTCTTCCGGCAAAAACTTCCGCCCAAATTCTGGCTGGGGCTTTTGCTCGCCCTCTCCGGCGCAACGCTTATCCTCGGCACCGACTTCATCCTGCACCCGCGCTTCGGCGTCGGCGACGTGATGGCGCTCTTCACCGGCTTTTTCTACGGCTTGTATTTCCTGTTCACCGAAAAAAGCCGCGAGCATTTCGATTCGATCAATCACATCTGGCTGGTTGGCGTCGGCGCGAGCGCCACACTCTTCATTATCAACAAGGTGCTCGGTCACCCCCTAACCGGCTTTCCCACCCAGACCTGGATCATCTTTCTGACCACCGCCTTCGTCTCGCAACTCATCGGCTACATGGCGATGGCATACGCGCAGGGACATCTCCCCGCCTCCGTCGTCGCCCCCACCATGATCCTGCAACCCGTCCTTTCAACCATCCTTGCCATTCCGCTTTTCAGAGAAATCCCCGGGATGTGGCAGATCCTAGGCGGGACCATCGCCCTGGCAGGCATTTACATCGTCAACCGATCACACCAGGATAAAATGCCCGTCTCATCCCAAACCGAAAGTTGATCCCGTTTAAAGTTCGCTTTCTCCCCTTCATCCTTCCCAATTCATCCTTCATCCTTTCATCGTCCCCCTGCTATAATCCCCCACATGCCCAACGACCTCTTCGACCATGCCATGCAGGAACGAATGAAAAGCGAAGCGCCGCTCGCCGCACGGATGCGTCCACGTACACTTGAGGAATACATCGGGCAGGAACATATCATCGGCGAGGGAAAACTTCTGCGCCGCGCCATCGAAGCGGATAAACTTTTCTCGTCCATTATTCTTTGGGGACCTCCCGGCACGGGCAAGACCACGCTTGCGCAAGTCATCGCCAACACGACCAAGAGTCACTTCACCACCATCTCAGCCATCCTCGCAGGCAAAGCAGATTTGCGTGTTGTTATTGACGAGTCGCTTGAACGCAGACGCCTGCACAACATCCGCACCATCCTTTTTGTGGACGAAGTCCATCGCTGGAACAAGGCACAACAGGACGCGCTCCTGCCCCATGTGGAAAACGGGACATTCACCCTCATCGGCGCGACGACCGAGAATCCCTACTTTGAAGTCATCAAGGCGTTGATCTCACGCTCACGCGTCTTCCAGTTACGGAACCTGAACCAGATCGAGACGGGCATTCTCATTGACCGCGCCCTCACCGATAAGGAACGCGGCTACGGCAATAAGAACATCAAACTCGATGATGACGCCCGCGCCCACCTGATCGAAGTTGCCAGCGGCGATGCACGCAACGCACTAAACGCCATCGAACTCGCCGTGGAATCGACCACACCCGACAAGGACGGCGTCATCCATATCACGCTGGATGTCTCCGTACGCGGAAGCGACCCGGATGCCGCGCTCTACTGGCTCGCTAAAATGATCTATGCCGGGGAGGACCCCAAGTTCATCATCCGCCGGTTGATCATCCTTGCAGGCGAGGACATCGGTCTCGCCGACCCAATGGGCTTGGTGGTTGCTTCGTCTGCCATGCAAGCCTTCGAATTCATCGGCTTGCCCGAGGGAATCTACCCCATCGTCGAAGCGACACTCTATCTCGCCACCGCACCCAAGTCAAACAGTGCGGGCGCGTATTTCACAGCAATGAAGAAGATCGAAGAAGAGGGACAGACTTCCGTGCCACGCCATTTACAGGATGGCAATCGCGATGCCGCCGCGATGGGACACGGCAAGGATTATGTGTATCCGCACGAAATGGAAGGGCACTTCACGCCACAGCAATATCTTCCAAAACGCCTGCTCGGAACTTATTTTTATGCTCCTTCGGGAGAGGGTTATGAGACGCAAGTGGCTACACGCTTAGAGATGTGGCGAGAAGCGCAACGCCAGGCATTGGGCATCACAAAGGTGGAAAACGTTCCCGCCATGAGCGAAGAACAGATCGTGGAAATGAAGCGGAAGATAAAGTAGCATGGATCAGATCCGCTCGTGGCTGTTCATTGGAAAATATCGTGATACCCTGCAACCCGCCTACTTGAGGTCGAAATCCATTCAAGCCATGCTTCAACTTGCCGATAAAGTGGAACAACCGGACATCGTCTCGTTGTATCTGCCAGTCGAGGATGTCGCTCCGATCTCGATCGAACATATCCGTCAAGGTGTGGGTTTCATACGGGATCAAAAACAGATCGGGAATCGCGTCCTGGTCGCCTGTGGCGCGGGAATCAATCGTTCGAGCGCTTTCTGCGCGGCGGCTTTGAAGGAAGAGGAAGGTACCAGCCTTTTAGACGCATTCAGGGAAGTAAAGAAACATCATCCCGAGTCCCTGCCCCATGAGCCGGTCTGGTATTCATTGTGCAGTTATTACAAGGAAACCATTCCTTATCTGGATATCATGCGGATGGGATTTCCTCTTGGTTGATTACGTTGCATGAACTCAAAAATTAGTTATCGCGCCGACATTGATGGGCTTCGTGCGGTTGCTGTTCTAAGCGTACTGTTTTATCACGCCGGGATCACGGTATTTTCCGGGGGCTACATTGGTGTGGATGTTTTCTTCGTCATTTCTGGTTACCTGATCACATCGATCATCGTGAAGGAAATCAGAGCAAATGAGTTTTCACTTCTCAAGTTCTATGAACGCAGGATCCGCAGGATTTATCCCGCTCTCTATACCACTCTGTTATTCATTCTGATCGCCGCTTATCTGCTTTATGATCCACATAACTACCTTCAAACCGGCAAAGGCAGTATGGCTACGATCGGTTTCATGTCGAATATACTCTTCTGGACCGAGTCGGGATACTTTGATGCCCCATCCACTTTAAAACCGTTACTGCATACCTGGTCTCTTGCAGTTGAGGAACAGTTCTATATTTCTTATCCGCTCCTGCTTATGATGATCTTGCGGTATGCCCCAAAATGGCTGCGGGAGATCCTCGGAGCCATTGTCCTTCTGTCATTTATCTTTAGCCTGTATTACACCAAGCAGAATGCATCCGCAGCATTCTACTTCACCCACCTCCGCGCCTGGGAACTGTTGATCGGAGGACTGCTGGCTGTTAATGCAGTACCAGTCCGTATCAACCCCATGCTCAGACATGTTCTTTCCGTTGCAGGGCTGGCTATGATCTGGGCCTGCCGCCGTTTGTCTTCATCGGAAAAATATCCTACTCCCTGTATCTTTGGCATTGGCCCATCATCATCCTTGGGAGATACTATCTTATTAAAGACCCGAATGTCATGCAGATGTTCTTCCTGGTGACTGCATCGTTTCTATTCTCCCTTCTCTCGTGGACGATCATCGAAAAACCGTTCCGCACGAAATCTTTCCTGCCAGCACCCGGAATTTTCATCTTTGCCGGGAGTGTGATGACGATTGCCA
>JBFYRY010000170.1:0-8379 GCA_041302025.1 Chloroflexota bacterium
TCACCGTCAGCGAGACAAAAGAAAAGGTCGCGGTGGTAACGGGTAAAGGCGTGGATGAAGAGAAACCCTGGTTTATCGGCGACCAGCCCAAATCGAAGAAAGAGGCGAAGCCGTCCTTCCAGTGGAATGAAGTCGAAGGTGAGTTAAAGAAGACGGCGTTGAATCAAACGCATCGCGACCTCGGTGGCAGAATGGTCCCATTTGCGGGTTGGGAAATGCCGGTGCAATACACGGGTATTTTTGAGGAGCATCTTGCCACGCGCAATGCGGCGGGCTTGTTCGATGTTTCGCACATGGGCGTGTACGATGTGCGCGGCGCGGATGCGGCTTCGTTCCTCGATACGGTCTGTGGCAATGACTGCGGCGGGCTGCTGCCGGGCGAGTCGTTGTATTCGCATTTCCTCACGCCCGATGCGGACGTGATCGATGACACGCTTATCTATCGCCGCGGCTGGGATAATTATCTCGTGGTCGTGAATGCGTCGAATGATGACAAGGACCGCACGTGGCTCGAAAGTGTGCGCGATGGCAAAGTAAAAATTGATAACGGACGACCGTGGGCGCGGACGTATGGTTATAACGCGGAGATCCGCAACTTGCGGGACCCGCAGGCTGGTTCAGCCATGCGAGTGGATATTGCCCTGCAGGGACCGAAGAGCCGCGACACGCTGCTGGCGATGGGCGTGGATAGTGAGACGCGCGCGCGTATCCTGAAGTTGAAGCGGACAGAGTTATGCGATGCGGTGGTCGGCGCCCATTCGACAGGCTCAGGGGAACGCTTTGACTTGATCGTTTCGCGCACGGGTTATACCGGTGAGAAAATGGCGTTCGAATTGTTCGTCCACCCCGAACGCGCCGTGGACTTTTGGAATGCGGTGATGAAAGCAGGTGAGCAGTTTGGAGTCAAAGCGATCGGTTTGGGTGCACGAGATTCTTTGCGCACCGAAGCGGGTCTGCCGTTGTATGGTCACGAAATGGGACTCGGCTCCGGCAAGTTTGACGGACGCGATCTCGGCGTGGCTGAAGGCGGATTCGGTTCGTACGTGAAACCGTACAAGCCGTGGTTCATCGGTCGGGATGCATATGTGGCGCGCGAGAAGGAACGCAAAGGCGTGGTCATCCGCTTTACGTTTGATGAGCAGCGCGTCCGCATGGCGCACAACGGTGACCCCGTGATGAATGCCAACGGCGAACGCATTGGCTTCGTCACCTCCTGTGCTATTGATGGACAGAGGTTCATTACCGGTCAGGCGTATTTGGATAACGCCTACACCAAGGAAGGCACACCGATCTTGATCCATCAAGGCGGCGTGATGGATCGTCCCGCCACGGCGGCGAAGGTGGTATCGAGGTTTGCGAAACTTTAGAGACTAGATAACTAGAGAGTAGAGATTGGGACGGCGGAGGGTGGGACGCCGTCCTTAGTAAAAAGGCGAGACGATGAATCGATACTATTGGATTGCTATTACCCTAACCTTGTTATTTGTTGTTTCTATTGGGATTATTTGGAGTTTAGATCTCACCAATCAGGAATTACAAACGAGAATTGAATTCACTTTACAAATCTTTACAGCTATTGATGTAATAGGGGCAATCATATTTGGTATTCTCGGTCTAATAAATCAATCTAAGAAGAACGACATAAAAGTTGAAATGTCAGTGTCAATGCCTAAAGTTGTTAGCAATCTTCTGGGCAAAGACGATTCCATCTCACATTATTTATCTAACTTAGAAGCCAGCCTTGACTCCGTATCCAAGTTTATTCCGCTTTCTGCTGAATATGAACAGAATTCTGAAGATAATATTATTCACTTATTACAAAGTTTTGAATGGGCAAAAAGGGAAAACAGATTTAGCTTAGAAACAATTACAAAAAAACCAATAGACTTCATTTCTGCCCACGAACACTTTCAGAGATATGTGTTGTTAGGCGATCCAGGTTCTGGCAAGACAACGTGTATGCAATATCTGGTGCAAAAGCTTATTGCTGATTATAAAGAGGACGCATCAAGACCAATTCCTTTTTATGTACGTTTGTCCGAGTGGAAGAATACCAGAACAAGTGCTCTTGAGTTTCTCAGAGTTAGCTTTGAAAGGCTAGCAGGATCAACAAGTTATCTAGGACAAGAATTCGAGTCATTGCTTTCAAGAGGGGATTTAATACTCATCCTCGATGGCTTGAATGAAATGCCAGGGAGGAGATATCACCATGAGGAAAAGGGACAAGAAATTATTGATTCTATAAAAATCTTGAGCGAAGTTTCCACGGGGGAAGCATTTCGAACTAAACAAGATCCAAGAGAACGGTCTCTTAGAGAATTAGCCTCGTCCGATGCAGTACGTACCAGATTTATTCTATCGTGTAGAACACACGAATTCTTTGAGTCGCCAAAATGGCAAGAGATTTATGTGTTGCCAATGAGTCTTGAACAAATTTCATCTTTCTTGACGATCTATATGGATGAAAAGGGAAATGAGTTCCAATCTGTTCTTAATACCAACTCGGCGTTAATGGATTTGGCTAAGAATCCCTTTTTCCTGAGAAGCATGATACGAGTTTATTCTCCCGAAATAACTCTTATTGAGAACAAAGGAAGATTCTTGGAATATCTTTGCGATCAATTATTTAAACGGGAACTAAACAAAGGCTTGATCTTCGAGCAAAGAAAGTTAATGTCATTCATAAGTAAATTTGCTTTTAGCATGATTAAGAAGGGCTTAGTTGGAGTGCCAGTTGAAATTAAGAATGAAATAAAGAAGAATCAACAATTGGTGAATATATTGATCGGTACAGGTCTTATGATACCAAGAGGGGAGAATCATGTTTCCTTCTATCATCAGATCATTCAAGAGTTTTTTGCTGCCTATGCGTTGCGAGAAAAAAATGTAAAACATGGATTAAGCAGGTTGCTCGCACACAAGAAATGGTCAGAGGTATTAATTTTATGGCATGACATTGATCCAGCTTCCAATCTTTTTTCAAAACTAATCGATTCGCTAAAATCTAGAAATCGACCCTGGACAAAACCTTATTCAAAACCATTTGGTCTGATCCTTTACGATGATGTTCTCATGCTGTTTTTTATTTACTTTTTAACCAATGTTATTCTTGATGTATTTCTAAGCGACTCGTTTGCTACTCACTTACTTACATCGAATCCATTAATGTTTTTTCTTTTACTAACTATCCCGGTGACGGTGCATTATGTTTGGTTGTTTAGCTCTTATCACCAGGAGGCAATATCAAATGTCGCTTTTGTTCTTGGAAGGATTAAGAATCCGATTGCTATCGAATATCTAATCGACTCATTTAAACATGCTAATGCAAGCATTCGACATACTGAAATCTCGAAATCAATCTCGCAATTTGGAGATGTTGCGCTTCCCAATTTGTTGTCAGGTCTGCAATCAACTAATACACATATAAAATTAGGATGCATCCAAGCCTTGGGCGAACTTAAAAACCCGAAAGCTGTTGATCCATTAATAAACATATTAAAAACAGGAAAAACAACATATGGTGCACCAGCAATAAGAGCTTTAGGGCAAATTGGGGATGCCAAAGCTGCCGAAGTGATTTCAGAATCGCTTAGTTTAATTGAGAATATGCTAATACCTAAATACAGTGAATTTTTCCCAGCTTTAATTCAAATGATGGAAGTTGAGGATGTATTTCTTGGAAAGTTTTTTGATGACCTAAAAGATAGTATGAATAAAAATCGGTCATTTTTTCATCGTCACTTATTAGTTCAGTATATCGGAAAATTTCGTCATCCAGACTGTAAATCAATATTGCTTGAAATTATTTATGACGAGAGCGACGATGTACAAATTCGTCAACAGGCAGTAACCTCATTAGCCTACATTAGGGATACCGATATACCAAGTATGTTGGTAGAAATTTACGATCGGTTCGACAATTTAAAGAATTCAGCTTTGGAAGCACTTGAAAGTATAAATAATCCAAATGCTATTCAAGCTCTATACATGTTATTAGATCACGAAGACTGGATGATTAGAAGATCAGCTATAGGCTCAATTGCAAAAATTGGCGATTTAGAATCATTAGACCGATTGACAGCAATGTATATTGATGAAAGCGAGGAGGTTAGATCTGAATTGTCAAAGGGTCTAGGGATTTTAGGTTATGACAAAACCATTCCCACATTGATGGCGTTAGTGCTCGATTCATCTTCAAATGTTCGCCAAGAGGCATTAGCTAGCTTGGATCTTGCTTTTCCCAGCCTTGCACACAAAAAATTCTTAGAGTTGGCTATTGAAACCAGCTATTCAGAGAGAATAAAGGTCATTGAGCTTTTAGGTAATTATCGTTCATCTGATGTGCGAGATGCATTAATATCATTGTGCGCTGATGTTAATAATGAAGTAAAGACACAAGCTGTAAATTCTCTGCAAAGAATAGATCAAAATCTAAGCACCGAGCTGAGGTACGTTAGAACAGGTAGAAAGAGAAGGTCGATATTTAATCCCATGGCGGGGATCATAGATAAATATAAAACTATGTATTCTGAGCTAGCTTGGCTAGCACGGAACAAAGGTATAGCCGAAAGTCAGCGCCTTACTTGGATTATGCAACAAGCTCAAACTGACGCAGAATTGAAAAGAGAATACAGGTCATTTTTTATTCTTGTAAATTTCTTTTTGATTACATTATGTGTAATCATGCCACCAGCATTGTTAGCAATAGCCCCAAGAATATCCATATACTTGAGCAACAATATTTGGAATGACAAGTTGTTTTACGGCGGAATGGTAGTTCTTGCATTACTAAGCTTACTGCCTAAGATTCGTGAAGGCGCAAGAATAAGTGCTATTAAGCATATTTATAGTTTCATTCGATTTGCTGGTTTTTCTGTTCTAATTATTTCTTTACTCGGCTTGGGATTTTATTATTGGTGGATTTGTTTTCCGGTTATCATTTTAGCTGGTGTAGGGTTTTATTATTGGAGGAATAATAGACTCAGGAAAAAGAACTAATTAGTTACATTGAGACGAATGATCGGCGAGAGGAACCTCTCCCTGATTGGCGTAATAATCGGCATGTTGACTTGTCCCTCTCCAAATGGAGAGGGCATTTTGTTGTCCGCTTTTCTGGATGATGTTGGTGTTGGGTTTCCCCACTGCGAAGCGTCCTTAAGGGTTTGGGGAGAGGGGTTGGCAACCAGAATCCTGAACCGCAAAACTGGGGACGCCAAAATGATGTGAACCGTGCTATATTCGATGCAACCATACCAATCCGATCGGTTCACGTGCGCGGGCAATGAACCCTTGTACAAGAGGAAAACAGAATGACTCAAAAACAACAAAAAGAAACAGAACAGCAACAGGAAGAAAAACGGTTACAGCATCAACAGGACCAGCAGAAACTCGAACAGCAACAGGAACAGAAACGCAAACAGCACCGGCAGGATCAACTGGAACTGGACCAACAACTGGAGCAGAAGCGGTTACTGCGCCAGCAGGAACAACTGCAACTGGAGCAGGAACAGACTGAAAAACGAAAACTGCGGCAACAGGAACAGAAAAAGCCGTAGATGCCGCACGCAGTCGGGGAGACGTCACATCCTGCGCGATGGAAGCGAACAGGTCCGCGAAGTTGTAAAACGAAAATGAATAATCAAAGAGACGGCATCCTGCGCAGGACGCCGTCTCTTCGCTCCTGTACCCGAATTGGAAAGGGGAGATGTCAAATATAAGCACGGCACGAACACGGGGAACAGCACAGATTGTATTCCATCCCAAAAAGCAGTACGATGAAACTGAAGGAAACATGCCCCCCGATATCAAAATCACCACCGAATTACTCTACAAAGGCGCACTGGTCTTTGCATTGCTCGACGCCGCCTGCATTCCATTGCTGGTGCGGCTTGTGACCGAAAAAACCTTCCGCAGGCTGAAATGGGCTCTGGTCATCGCCGCGGCGCTGGTCTGGTTTGGGATCTGGAGTTGGGCGATCGGCAACTTTTGGGAGACCGTCTATTCGTACGTATTCCCCTCCTGGGCGCGGACATGGGTCCCGTGGATCGCGCTGGTCGGTGCGGGCATCATCGCGTTGCTCTTGTGGACGCTGGCGATTCAGACGAAGGCGAAGGCTGTTCCCGTTTACTGTCTTTTGGGCGGCGCCTTGGGGAGTCTCACCCATCTCTGGGCGGTCCAGCGCGGCATCGTCACCACGCCGCCCATGTTGCAGGGCGCTTCTCCGCTCGGCGCGATCGTCATCGCATTCTTCGAATACATCTTTTACTGGTGCGCAATTCTCGCGCTTGCAAAGGTCATGGACTGGATGCGTACAAAACGAAAAGGAACCGGCAATGAAAGCAAATAAGATCTTATTCGGTCTGGGGTTGTTCATCGCATTATCCGCCGCCGCGCTCCTGCTGTTGAATATCATCGAGTCGGGCGTCGCAGCGGCGGTTGGAATAGTGGGAATCGGGCTGATAGCCGCATCAGGCACGTCAAACATGAAACGGATGCGTTGACACAGATCCGCCGGCGGGCGTATCGGGAACCAAACTTAATCCGCCAGCGTCACAGGCATATAGTAAGCTGTTGCAGCAGTACACCCAGCATCAACGCCCGGCACGGCTGTCGGGCGTTTTGTTTTCCAAGGAAAGAGGAGAAAATGAAAACACAGTACTTCAAAATGCTGACCACCGCAGTCATCATCGCATTCCTGTTCAGCACCCTGCCCGCCGCCGTACAGACCGTGGGCGCAAAGTCGGGTCCCTGGAACTTCGAGGTCACCCTCAAACCCGGCATCGGATACAGTTATTATCTCGGACCGTCCAATTCAGGAGCGGTATACGTGATCGACATCACGCCTCTCACCAAGTCCGTGGATGGCGCCTGCATCCAATCGGTTGTCAAACCCAGGTATGACGGCACCCAATGGAATGACGTGCTCGAAGTCCTGCTCCCGGAACCGTTCCCCAAACAGCCGGTGCTGATCACGGTCTACACCCTCGCCAGACTCGAAACACGTCTCGATGTAACCGATGCGCTCCATCCCGGTGAATGGCAGGGCTACACCATCGGGCGCGCCTCCGATACCACCGGTCCCTACCTGGCAGATATCGACCCGTTGGAATCCTCCGTCAAGGGAGCGACCTTCGAGCGTATCTACATCCACCCCGAAGCGCCCTGGGAGAACACCTTCTGGGATATCCTGCGCGTGCAGACGAAACCGTCCCCAACCGGCGATCTGGATGTGCGCATGCGCGTCTACCTCGCCCCCAAACTGCCTCTCGTTTCCGATCTTTTTGTCACACTGAAAAAGACTGACTTATGGGCTGGTTATGGCATCGGTCCCTCCTCGCTCCGGCGCGGATACGTGGTGCGTGCCATCTCACTCGACCACGGTCCCAATATCCTGCCATCCGACCTGAACCAGTACATCATCCAACCCGAGTTCGATGGCAAGATGTGGAACGACGTCCTGCGCATCCAGGCGGGCAACCAGGATGCAGACTGGGAACAGGTGGAATACAACTTCAAGATCTACGCCTGCGACAAGAAATCCTGCCCATAAACACCTGCGGACAATGAACCATGACCTGACAGTGCTTTAAAGAGTCCGGTCAGGTTTGTTATTATTAACTGATGTTACGCACCGTCCCGAGGGTTTGAGTGATGGGCAAACCTAAAGTACGAAAACCTTCGGGACATTTCGCGCAGGGTGAGCGATCAAGTTAAGATAACAGCATATCCAGGACAACAGGAAAAACAAGTTCCGCCCACATGGCATACATCCTGCCCGAGGGATGCAATCCATCGGAGGCAATTAACGACGGATCATTGACCGCCTCGCGCGAGACGAGGGTAACGTCAATGTAGTGGACACCTGCTGTTTGAGTCTCTTCGCGGTTGACGGCGTTAAATTGGTCAATTTCCCCGGCGATCCGCGTACTGTCACGCCCTGCCGCAAACGGAGTCACTCCCCAATCCGGGATGGACAGCACCACCACACGGTTCACGTCCCCGCCGGCGTATTCGATGGCTTTACCAAGCATAAAGCGGAAATCATCACGGTAGCCTTCGAGCGGATAACCGCGATACTGATCGTTAACGCCGATGAGCAGGGTGACGAGGTCATACGTCCCTTCGGGCGGATTCGCCTGGATTCCGTGCCAGAGTTCGTCCACGGTCCAGCCTGTGCGGGCGATGATGGTTAAGTCGGTTTGAATGCCTTCCCTTTCAAGAAGATCCGCAAGTTGAACAGACCAACAATCTTTTGGCGCAACCATTTCACCGATGGTGTAAGAGTCACCCAAGGCAAGATAACGGATGGTCGGCATGGAATTGGTCTCCTGTGTGGGAATGGGTGTTGAGGTGGAAAGGGGCATCGGAGTTTCGGTAGGA
>JBFYRY010000171.1:0-9073 GCA_041302025.1 Chloroflexota bacterium
GTCCCTGAAAATTCGAAGGCGAATGCGTGTTTGAAATACAGGAACGGTGTGGTACCTGTCTGAAGGGTGACCCCGTCTTTCATGGTTAGCGAACTGTCGAGATTTGCAGGTTCGTCATCCCCCCACATCTCATGTGTTCCGCTGGCGGCAAAATTAGTGTCCAATTTCCATGCGCCGTTGAAACCCCAGTTATTTGTGCCGTTCTCCAGATCATCCTGGAATAACGTGACAGCAGGGGAGGTCGTCATGCCGGGAGGACAGAGTGTCGCATCTGGATTGAAGTTGGCGACCGGCTGGCTGTTCATCTGGACCGCATCGATGGCATTCCTGACCTGTGTGCAGTCCGCGGAGGTGATGCCTTGGGTACCGCCAGTCAGATTGGAGCAAGCCTGTTGGAGGGTGTAGTACAGATCGGAATAATCTGAGCCGGAGGTCAGCAGGTTGGTCTGGGCTTCGTAATAGATGGCGGCGGTTCTTTCCCAGCCGATGCCTGTCACCGTTTTCCCGTTGAACGTCCCCCCGTCCACCATCAGGTGGACGGCTTTGTTGTTGACGCCGCTGTTGATATGGACACCGCCACGGTCACCGGTACCCTTGTAGTAATAGGTGCTGGTCATCTTGTCCGGGTGACTAAAATCGGTCGGATCGATCATACTGCGGAAACCGAGCGGAGGCTTGGGAGCGAGGTTGGTCCAGCCGGTGACATCCTCTCCCAGCAGCCACTTAACTTCATCTGTGTCATTTCCCAACTCATTGGTCTGGTCATAATATTCGCCAAACAGGTCCGAAAGCGACTCGTTGATGGCGCCCGATTGATAGAAGTAGAACAGATTGGATTCATATTGGGTGACGCCGTGCGTGAGTTCGTGCGCCACGATGTCATCGGCATTGGCAAAGCCGTAGCCGTCGCCTAGCGTAGAAATTGTATGTGCCAATCGCATATTCGTGCGCTGCATTGGCATGTGAGTTGACAGGATCAGTTGTACAAGGTTGCTGAGATTGATTGCAAAGGAAAGTACCAGGAAGTGTCGATGAGTTATTCGCTGTATATGTACTGACATAAGGTGATGGCACCCACGGCACGGACCCTTCAAACGCACCGATATCGCAACGTGTTCCATCGGGTCGCGCAACCCCGCGTTGATCGGTCGCTAAACAGGCATTGCCGCCACTTCCTGGTGTTGCGGGATTGCCTGCATCAATCGCAGGACTGCCTACCAGCAAGGCATGAGTAAAAGCTGGACCACCATTATCTTGTAATGGGGTGAGACGTGGTTTGATTGGACTGGAACTTGTGCCAACTTGATCACCAGTAGTTGGTGTGAATGTGCATTCCGAGTTGTTTCCAAAAATGTTGTAGCCGTTTGACGTTACGACCCCTCCCCCACCAATGGTATAAGTATAACAATCTGGACCAACACTTGCTGTATTATTGGCTAAAATACTATTTTTTGTATTCAGCGTTCCGTTGATATAAATGCCGCCTCCCAACCAGCCTGACGAATTATTGCTAATAGTACTGTTGTTGAGAGTGATGTTTCCACTATATACTCCGCCGCCACGTGATGATGAGCCTAATGCAATATTCCCGCTTACTGTGCTGTTATTGAGAATAAGGTTTCCTGAATTTATTATTCCGCCTCCATAGTTCGTTACAGTATTTCCAGTAATTGTAGTGTCATTTATAGTTAAATCATTACCAGTGTTATTTAAAATACCGCCACCATCGGATGTCGATCCGTTTTGTATTGTAAATTGCTCGATAACAACGGTGACTGCGGTGCCATATGGAATGGTAATTCCTCTCCGAAGACCTTGTCCATCAATTACCGATACTCCACTCTGGGTTGTGAAATTTGAATCCCAGCTACCCGATAGAGTAATACTTTTATTAATGAGAACTACTTCAGAACCCGTACCAGTATATGCTCCGCTTGATACCAAGATAGTATCACCCGCTGGAGCTTTACCAATTGCACCATTGATCGTAGCGCAGGGGCTAGCAGTCGATACGCAAGAATTCGTATCGTATCCGGATGTAGAGACATACCAGGCTGCATTTTCAAGATTGATGTCCGCCGAGCCTGCTCCGCTTGCTGATGCAGAGACAATGTAAGATCCAAGTTGGTTATTAGCTGTAAATATGGAAGTTGTAGCGATTCCGCTCTCATCTGTATCAACAGAAGTCGACCTGCTTCCTGTGCCAGCAAAAATCCCACTTGCCCCACTTGCTGGTGCAGTAAATGTAACACTCACACTAGGTACAGGGCTTCCCTGACTATCTAGCGCTACGACTTTAAGAGGAAGAACAAAATTAAAGTTTGGAGGTGTACGTTGTCCATCCCCATCAACGATTGATAAGCTGGTTACAGAACTTGGAGCAGTATATTCATACGAACCCATATCACACGTTCCAACGCGCGCCACCCCGCGCTGATCGGTCGGCAGGCAACTTCCAGAATTGCCGGCGTTAATAGCTGGGCTACCTGACAATAGCGGGTAATAACCCTGTAGAGGCAGGAAAGTGCCCAGCATGGGATCAATATTAAATTGATTCCCTGGTGTAGCGGTTACAGTACAACCACTCGAATTTCCGATAATATTGTATTCTGAAGTGTTAATCACCCCTGAACAATCTGGACCTGTAGTTGCTGTATTATTTACTAAAATGCTGTTTCGAAGTACAAGAGTGCCATTACTATTATAGATACCTCCGCCTGTAGTTGAACTATTATTTGCAATTGTGGAATTCTGGATTGTTAGTGACCCAGAAGCCACATAAACCCCTCCGCCATAATCACCAGCCTTATTACCTGTTATTGTGCTATTGTTTATAGTGAGCGTACCAGATGACATGTTGATCCCACCACCATATATTCCCCCATCATTTCCACTAATTGTGATATTGTTTAATATCACTGTTGGAGAGTAACCTAGATATACGCCGCCATTTTGAATGCTGAAGTGGTCAAGAGCGACATTCAGAAGATTTGACCAACTTCCAGAATTGATTAAGACACCATCGTCTTTTATAATAGAGCCCCCGATTTGATTTTCGAAGGTCGGGTCCCAACCACCGCTAATTATTACATCCCTGTATCGAATCTCCATTCCAGTGTAGATTCCTGCTGCCACCTTAATTTTTTCACCACTGGCAGCTTTTGTGATTGCATAGTTGATTGTCAGACACGGGGATTCCGGACTATTACAGGAATTCGAATCGCTGCCAGTTGGCGCGACAAACCAATCTGCATCTGCCCAGATCGCGTTGATTAGGGCAAATTCTACTGAGCCGGGCAAGCCACTTACAGTTGCAGTAACATTATATGAACCAGATTGACTATTTGAAGTAAAAACCGGAGCAATTGCAAGTCCACTATTGTTTGTTTCAACCGAAGCACTATTTCCGGAGCCTTCGAATGTGCCACTCGCGCCTGAAACTGGTGTAGTATAGGTAACATTAACTCCTGAAACGGGGCTACCATCGCTATCCACAACATAAACGACAAACGGCACAGGGAAAGCGAGTCCAGGTACAACGTGCTGATTAGAACCCGCTGAAATGCCGAACGATGTAGCAGTGCTCGGTGATTTATACTCATAAGCACCTATATCACAAACACTTCCCTGGGGACGTGTTACTCCACGTTGATCTTTCGTAAGACAGGTTGCAGAATCGCCAGCATCTATTGCCGGGCTGCCATCTAATAAGGCATGGTAATCTGATGTTCCAATTGGGTATTCACTAATTAGTGGATCAACACTAAACTGGTCACCAGCGCCAGCTGTGATTATGCAATCAGTAGTATCCCCTATAATATTGTGACTAGATGTATTGATAATTCCTGAACAATCCGATCCAGTTGTTGCAGCGTTTCCTGCCACAATGCTGTTTATCAATGTAACATTGTTCTGCGTAGCGTAGTAAGAGATTATCAGCCCACCGCCTTGATCTGCAAGATTGTCTGCAATGGTAGAATTATTGATAGTAACGAGCGTGGCATCCGTGCCATTGTTCGAGATGCTAATGCCGCCACCTGATCCTGCCTCATTTCCGCTGACAGTACTGTTATTCAGAATTAGATTCCCGGAAATCAAAATCCCGCCACCATTGCCAACTGCAACATTATTTATAACCGAACTATTGTTCAATGTTAAAGAAGCGTTCGATGCCTTGATTCCTCCTCCGTATTGAAATGTTCGTCCATTTTGGATAATAAAGCGATCCAACGACACAATTTTTCCAGAATACTCGTATGTACTTATTACACGACGAGCTTTTTCTCCGTCGAGTGTGGACATCCCATCCTGTACTGTGAAGTTTGTGTTCCAACCACCTAAGAGTGCAATGTTCTTATTAATAAATACGACCTCGCCCCCACTCCCTGTGTAAGTTCCTGTTGCTACCTTAATTGTATCTCCACTCGTTGCTTTGACGATTGCGCCATTGATGGTGAGACATGGGCTTCCTGCGCTTGAACAAGAATTTGTATCATCACCCGTTGTCGCCACATACCAGGCGGCTCCAGATTGGATAGTTACACCACCATCAGAGTAAATACTGGAAGAGCCATCCTCAGGCTGTGTGGTTTCGGTCAGTATTGGGGTCTCGGCAGGAGTCGGTGTTGCCGTGGGCACAGGCGTTTCTGTCGGCAGGGGAGTAGGGGTCTCGGTGGGGACGGGGTCTTGATATTGAACGATGGGCTCTGCTTGTGTCTCTGCCCAGCCGGTATCCACCTGATTGAAGTGCAGGGGGATGTTTCCGGTCCTGGCGTTGACCAGCACCAACTCACGGACGGGTTGTCCCTGTTGGACAGGGGTCATTTCGATCTTCCACACCAATTCCGCTGGGCGGATACTCGGGCGCAGAATGGACTCGTCGAAGATGTATAAGGAGGCATCGGTGTGCTGATAATCCGATTTACTGCCGCCATACCATTTGGTCATGCCCTGTCTGGCAATATCAATGGCGGTTTCCACAGAAATGGCAGGATTCGTATCGAGCGACAACCCCTGCGAGACTTCGCCGTTCATGGAATACATTTCACCCTTGTCGCTGGCGTTGACGATCAATTCGCCGCCAAGCACCGGCACACCCTGATAGACCTGCTGGTATTTCGTCACGACGCGGTCTGCTTCGGGCTGGGACTCGTCCGCCAGGGTCAACTCTTCGGAGGAAGAGGTCAGCCCGAACTCCGGGGCGAAGCGTTCGACGAGTATGTCACTACGCTCTGCCGGGGTCATGTCCGTGGACATGGCTCCCATCAGGATGATGGGCTCATTCCCTGTGCCGGTGATATGTGTGACCTTACCGCTTTCGGCGTTGTAGTTGCGCTGGATGCCGTCACTGCCTTGTGCGGATGCTGACAAAGGCTGGAAGGTTGAAAAGACCATGGTTAGCAAAACAATGAAAGAGAGTAACCAGAACGAAAATTTACGGAACGCGAACATGGCAGCCTCCTTTGAATTATCCGCGAACACCCGTTTGGTCCCCCATATATTTCTATTTACCAGTATAGTGATTTTTATCTCAAAGTCAATAAAAAAAACTGCTCAGTCACTGCGCCCATTTCTGAAAAAACACAAATTGCGACCGCACTGGGTATAATCATCCGCATGTTAAATCGCATCCTGCGCTTCTTCGATGTTTTCGCCGTAATCCTTGTCATCCTGTTTGTTGCGAAGGGCGACACCCCAAAATTTAACAGCGACAGCGACCGCACGCGCACCTTCACGCGCCAAATCGAATTCGACTATCCAACCTGGATATGGAACGCCGCCTGGATCAAGATCGAACAGGGGACCATCGGCGCACCCTACTCCTTCACGCGCGGCGCCAACAAAGAGATCGTCTTCGACTATCTCTACACAACCCAGCGGCTCATGCAGGTCGAGTTCCGCATCGAACAGATCTACGCCGACCCGAACATTACCGACAAGGAGTCCGCCACCGAACTCCTGCGCAAACAACGCGGAGAGCTCACCGCGCGGCAAACATCCCTTGCGCCGTTCGCCGAATCCGTTTTACAGGGTCAACTCAGTGAAGCGCTCGCCGAACTTGGTCTCACCACAGCCGGACAGCCTCTGCCGCCGGTGCTCTACCACACCTCTCCCACGCCGCGCGCCCTGGTTGTCTCTCCGCGCGATAACATCCGGCAGATCGCAAACATCTCCATCCTGCCCACACTCACAATTGACGATGAGATCAAACTCGAAGATGAGGTCGCCAAATCCTTGAACGTCTCCACGCTGGTGGTCGGCATTGGCGGCGTCGGCGTCTATCCCACCATGGTGATGGAAACCACCGACCTGCGCTGGATGCTCGACACCATCGCCCACGAATGGACTCACAACTACCTCAACCTCCGTCCGCTCGGACTCAACTACAGCACCACCCCCGAACTCCGCACCATGAACGAGACAACCGCCTCCATCGCGGGGAATGAAGTCGGGACGTACGTAATTCAAAAGTATTATCCCGAACTGACTGCCTCCCGCCTCACTCCCAGCCGGAAATTGATCTCGTTGAACCCGCCGCTCCTCCCCTCGAACGGACTCGACGACCCGCCCCCCTTCGACTTCCGCGCCGAGATGCATACCACCCGCGTCACCGCGGATGCATTGCTCGCCGAGGGTAAGATCGATGAAGCCGAATCCTACATGGAAGGGCGCCGCCAGTTCCTCTGGCAAAACGGATATCTGCTCCGCAAACTCAATCAAGCCTATTTCGCCTTCCACGGCGCATATGCCGATGTGCCCGGCGGCGCGGCGGGCGAAGACCCGGTCGGACCCGCCGTCCGTGCTTTGCGTGCTCAAAGCGACTCGCTGGCAGACTTCATCAATACCATCGCCTGGATGACCTCCTTCGACCAACTCCAACAATCCATTCAACAGTAAACGACATGCGCCATCACTCCAATTACCAATTACCAATTACCATTCTCCTGCTTGCCCTGCTCGCCGCCTCCTGCTCCACTCCTGCCCCATCCGCCCCCATCCCCACCCCATCCCTCCCGCCTGGCATCACGCTTGTCTTCCCTACCGAGCCGCCCGCCTGCACAACCATCACCACCGCCCCCACGCCCAAACCGGAAGAATCATCCATCTTCCCGCCCGAAAGCACGGACGACCGCGCGCGCGGCGCAGAGACTCCCTCCGTCACGATCATGGAGTACAGCGACTATGCCGACCCGCGTAGTGGACTCTTCGCCGAGATCGTGAGTCAACTGCTGAGCGAACATCCGGACGATGTACGCGTGGTGAACCGCATCTTCCCGATCCTGGGAACCAATGAAAAAGCCGCACTCTCCGCCCTTGCCGCGCAAGCCGCCGAAGCCGCCGCGGAGCAGGGTCAATTTTGGGAGATGCACGATCTGCTGTATAAGGGGCAAGCCAACTGGAGCACCCTGTCAGCGGAGGAGTTCGAACATTGGCTCACCGCTCAAGCTTCGGGGTTGGGAATGGACGCGGCGCAGTTCGAGTCCGATCTTAAACGGGAGGATATCGTCGCCAAAGTCCAAAAGGCGTGGGAAGACGGTCAGAAGATGGGACTGCCCGGTACGCCGCTGGTGCTCATCAACGGACAGATCTACGGTGGACCGCGCGATCATGCCAGCATGGACAACATTGTGCGGCTGATCGCGCTTGGCAGGCGGCAATTCACATCCTGCCCACCGTTGACGGTTCAACTGAACAAACAATACATCGCAACCCTGCACACGGAAAAAGGCGATGTGAAAATCCAGTTATTTACAGACAGGGCGCCGATCACTGTGAATTCGTTCATCTTTCTCGCACAAAGCGGATGGTACGAGAACATCACCTTCCACCGCGTCATCCCCGATGTTTTTGCGCAGACCGGCGACCCCAGCGGCACAGGCAAAGGCAACCCCGGCTATTATGTGATCACCGAGATCCTGCCCACGCTAACGTTCAACCAGCCCGGCATGGTGGCGATGGTCAACTCAGGACCCGACACCAGCGGCAGTCAGTTCTTCATCACCTACAAGCCTATCCCAGAATATAACGGACAATTTACGATCTTCGGGCAGGTATTAAGTGGAATGGAAGTATTGGAATCTCTGACCCCACGCGATGCCCAACCCGCCGTCGAAACTCCTCCCGGCGATAAATTATTGAGCGTGACAATTGAAGAGAAATAAACTAAGATACCCTCATGTCCGTAACTTCCTATTCCTCCATTGCACGCGACGGCGACCTTGCCCAACTGGTGGGCTTGCGCCACAAACATTTCATCCTCACCCTCAAAGCCGGCGCGGAGTTCGGTACGCACCGCGGTGTCCTCAAGCACGATGACCTGATCGGCAAGCCGTGGGGCTCGCAGGTCTTCAGTCACATCAACGCGCCGTTCTATTTATTACAGCCATCACTCGCCGACCTGCTGAACGAACTGCCGCGCACCACCCAGATACTCTATCCCAAAGACATCGGCTTCATCCTCGTCACCATGGGTGTGGGACCCGGTCAAACCGTGATGGAGGCGGGCACCGGCTCCGGTTCGTTCACCACCGCCCTCGCCTACGCCGTCGGACCCGAGGGACGCGTCATCACCTACGAAGTCAAACCGGATACCCAGAACCTGGCGCGTAAGAACCTGACCCGCTTCGGGCTCGAATCACGCGTGGATTTCAAACTGCGCAACATAGAAGCAGGCGTTGACGAAACCGATGCCGATTCCTTCTTCCTCGATGTGCCGAATCCCTATGACTACACCGCCCAGGTCCGCGCGGCGCTCAAACCCGGCGGATACCTGTGTTGCCTGATCCCCACCTTCAATCAGGTGGAAAAAGTCCTCTACGCACTGCATCGTGACAACTTTGCATTTGTCGAAGTCTGTGAAATACTCCTGCGATACTTCCAGCCCATACCGAACAAACTCCGCCCCACCGACCGCATGGTCGCGCACACGGGCTTCCTCGTCTTTGCCCGCCGCATCGAACCCGCTGAAGACCCGCGCGGCAGGGAACTCTTGGAAGAAGTGGGCGCGGCTGGCAGTTCAATAATAAAACCAAAGGACGCCGAGGACACGGAACAGACGAAAACTCCGTAACAG
>JBFYRY010000172.1:0-8362 GCA_041302025.1 Chloroflexota bacterium
GACTTCGCGTAGAAGGCAAAAACATGCTATTTTCGCCAAATTATCTCTAGTGACGCCATGGACTTCAAATCTTGTCAAGCGACCTTGGAATCACCATGCGTAAGACATTTACTTTTTACCTTGCGGTGCATATAACAATTGTTCGCGTATCCGCAGGTCGGTATTCCTGATTTTCATGGCGAGGTCTGCCGCCAGGTTGTACATCAGCCGGTATCCAAGTTGGGGATAGGTATCGCACAACATGATCAATTTATCGCGCGGGATGATCAGGAGCCGCGTATCGTTCTGCGACGCGCATGCGGATGCGGAACGCAGTCCTTCATCCACAAGGGCGATCTCGCCAAACGACTGCCCCCGGCGGAGTGTGCTGATCACCTGGTTTTCGCTCCCCAGATCAACCGAACTCACAAGCGACGGGTCCACAAAGATATCCACCTCGCCCTGCGCGATCACATAAAGTTCCTTGCTACCGCTATTCTCCTTGAAGATCAGGTCATCCTTCTGGTAGATCGCTTCCTGGCACAGATTCGCCACCAACTCCAACTGCGTTGGAGTAAATTGAAAAAAAATATCGCTTTGCTTCAGGGAATTGACAACGGAAACGGTGGACACGGCAACCTCCAAGTCGTTTTTAGTGTAGCATAAAGATGGATGAAGTGCAACGCCTCGCCCTACGGGTAAGGCTGGTTCAACCAACCAAACGGATTCACCTGGACGCCGTTCACCCACACCTCCCAGTGCAGGTGCGCGCCCGTGACGCGGCCCGTCCCTCCCACAAGACCGATCACCTGTCCCTGCTCCACCATATCGCCGACATTTACCATGATCTGCGACTGGTGCCAGAATCCGCTGTACACGCCCCAGCCGTGATCAATGATGGTCGCGTTTCCTCGCACGGTCAGCGGCGCGGCGAAGACAACTCTTCCCGGGGCGGGAGCAAAGATCTGCAAGCCTTCACCGCCTGCAAAATCGAGCCCAGTATGAAAACCCTCAATCGTCAGATCAGTTCCGGTGCCGTAATAGGTTCTGCGCGTTCCATAGCGGGATGTGTACTCATCCGGATAGATGGCGGGCGATGTAAATACCCCATTCCAGAATTTTGTAGCAGTCGATGGATTCGTGATTGCCAGGATATTTTGGTTCTCCGGTTCCGTCACTGTTGGGTCGACAGTCTCCGGCGGGACGTACAATTCTTCACTGTAATAATTCCCTGACGTGACCAGCACCATCTGCTCGAAGGATTGCTTCGAACCGTCCGGGAGCGTCGCTTCCACTCGCAACGGATAGACCCCCGGCTCCAGCAACGCATGGACACCCTGGAGGGCGATTTGTTCATCGTTGACCGGAAAGAAATGGAGCGGCATATCCACCAATGAACCGGATGCCGGAATGTTATTTTGTGTCCGTACGCGGATCACCTCGGTGCCGCCCTGCACCATGGGCAAAGGTTGAATATCGGCGCTCAAAAACGCGGAAGGCAGACCCGTCGCGTTACCGTTGTTTCCGGCGGTGGGGGAGTAAAGGATATCGTTAGGCAGGATATTCCACGTATTGCCGGTTTTATTGATCTCCGCCAAAGTCCACGGGTCGCTGTTTTGCCTGACTGCAAGTTCCAGCAGGGATTCGCCCATCGCCGCGCTCATCCGTGTGGAGAGGTCCGCCCGCCCGTCTTGCTTGGGGACGATCAGGCTGATTCCCACGTAAAGTTCCGTGGGGCTGACAAGACGGTTCAGCCTCTTTAGTTGGTCATCCGAAACCTGCGTGCGCCTGCTCAAACTGCGGAGCGAGTCGCCGAAGGCAATCACCTCGGTTTCAAGCACCCCGGTTACTCCCTCCAGATTGGGGATGATGATCTGCTGACCCGGACTGAGAATGTTCGGGTCCAGGGTTGGGTTGGCACCCAGCAACTCGTCGAGCGTGACGTTGAAACGGGACGCAATATACGAAAGCGTGTCCCCAGATTGTACGATGTAAACGGGACCCGTTGCCTGTGCAGAGACCGGCTGGACAACGGAACTGGCAACGATGATGAAGAGTAGGATGAGGGATACGCGCTTACGCATTCTTGAACTGCACCTCATCGCCGACCTCAAACTCCCCCCAGCGTTCGGGATGAATTTCAACGACAAATTTTGCCGGTTGTTTCGAGAAATACATCGGATGCCACGACCTGGCAAGGACCTTGTCCACCACTTTCATGTTTGAGTCGATCCACAACACGGTCAGGTCGAAGGATACAAAGAACATGTGGATGGAGGACTCAAGGCGCGAATCCCGCGTCCCAACGAGGACCAGCCCCTCGTCACGTGAGAGGCGAGGACGGAACATCAGTCCGCGCAATTGCGTGAGGAAAGTGTCGCAATACTTGATCGCAGGTGGCGCATCCACAGTCCGGTTTTTGTTTAAAAGCGAAACATATTTGTTCATGTGTGAATTCAAAAAACGAGGCGTCTGGCGCCTCGTTTATGCTTTGGATTTCAGTACCTTCTCGACGCTGTTCATCAGGTCTGTAGGACTGAATGGTTTGGCGATGTAATCATCCACTTTGGCGATGTGCAAACCAAGCACCTTGTCGATGCTCTGTGCTTTGGCGGTGACCACGATCACAGGGATGTTCCTGGTTTTTTCATCGGCTTTTATCTGCTGGTATACTTCCCACCCGTCCATATCCGGCATCATCAGATCGAGCAGAACAAGGTCGGGCGACTCCTGGCGGATCATTTTCAGCCCTTCCACACCGCCAGCCGCGCCTTTGACCTCGAACCCGCGCCGTCCCAGGATCAGCCGCATCAGGTCGATCATTTCAGGTTCATCTTCGACACATAAAATGCATTTGAGTTTTTCGTTCATAATTTCATCCTCGTTTAGTTTACCACAAGCCGGGCGAGTCTTGTGGATAAAGTGAGAATAATGAAGCTAATGACATGGAACGTCAATGGTCTGCGCGCCGTTCTGGGAAGGAACGGACTCGACTGGGCATGGGCGGAGAAGCCCGATGTGCTGTGTTTGCAGGAGATCAAGTCCCGCCCCGACCAGTTGACGGAAGCGCAACGGGATTTCCCCGGATACGATGTGACCTGGAATCCTGCCGAACGCGCGGGCTATAGCGGAGTTGCGACTTTCCTGAGAACGCCCGCGCTGGATACCCGCCTGGGCATGGATGCGCCCCGCTTCGACGTGGAAGGACGCCTCATTTCCACGCTTCATCCTGGATTCCGTTTATTCAACATTTACTTCCCGAACGGCCAGCGCGGCAAAGACCGCGTGGACTATAAACTCGATTTCTACGCCCACCTGCTTACTCACTGCGACAAGCTCCACGCGAAAGGTGAGAACATCATCCTTACCGGCGACTTCAACACCGCCCACCAGCCCATAGACCTGAAAAACCCGAAGCAGAATGAAAAGACATCAGGGTTCATGCCCGAAGAACGCGACTGGGTGCAGAAATACCTGGATCACGGCTTTGTGGATATTTATCGTCACCTCTACCCGGAGCGTGCCCAATATACCTGGTGGACGTATATCAGCAACGCCCGTCAGCGTAACGTCGGCTGGCGGATCGACTACTTCCTCGTTTCCGAGGCGCTGGTCCCCCGCGTGAAGGACGTGGTCATCCGGGACGAGATCCCGGGCTCGGACCACTGCCCGGTGGAACTGATCATCGAGTAAGAACAGGATGAATTCCGTCATCCAACACCCTGATTCTCTGTACGGATGCCATTGTTAGAGAAGTATATTAAGAATCCCGGCGGGCTATTCCTGCACCCCCCATGTTGGTATAATCGCGGCTGGAATTATTATTTGGAGGCATAGTGAACCCTAGAAATCAATCGTTTGTGGTGACCTTTTTACTGATCGTCGCCGCCGTTGCCATGATTGTCATGGCTGTCCAGAATGAGTCAAAATCGCAGGATCCGTTGACGATCAACGAGGTTGCCCAGGATATCAAAGAGGGCAAAGTATCCCGCGTGGTGATCGAGAATAACGGCAGTCTGCGCGTGATCTACGGTACCGGGGATGAAAATAAGGCTGACAGCGGATTGGAAGCTTATAAGGAATCCGGCTCGACATTGGTGGAACAACTGTTGAGTTTGGGTGTTACCCCTGAACAACTCTCTCCCCAAAAGGTGATGATCGAAGTCAAAGCCCCCTCCATGTGGGAGGGCGCATTCGGCGGTTTCCTGGTGTACCTCCTGCCCCTTCTTATGATGGGCGGGGTGCTGTGGTTCATCTTCCGCCAGGCGCAGGGATCGAACAATGCCGCCATGTCGTTCGGCAAGTCCCGGGCGCGCATGTTCAGCGGGGAACATCCCACTGTTACTTTTGCCGATGTTGCCGGCATAGAAGAATCAAAGCAGGAACTATCAGAGATCGTTGAGTTCCTCAAAGAGCCGCAGAAGTTCATCCAACTCGGCGCGCGTATTCCGAAGGGCGTTTTGCTGGTCGGACCTCCTGGAACCGGCAAGACCCTGTTGGCAAAGGCGGTCTCCGGCGAAGCGGGTGTTCCGTTCTTCTCCATTTCCGGCTCTGAATTCGTTGAAATGTTTGTCGGCGTCGGTGCCAGCCGCGTCCGTGACCTGTTCGATCAGGCGAAACGTCATTCGCCCTGCATCGTGTTCGTTGATGAAATCGATGCAGTAGGTCGTCAGCGTGGAGCGGGGTTGGGCGGCTCACACGATGAACGGGAACAGACCCTCAACCAGATGCTTGTCGAAATGGATGGTTTCGATACAGACACGAACATCATCATAATAGCGGCGACCAACCGTCCCGATATTTTGGACCCGGCGCTCCTGCGTCCCGGTCGTTTCGACCGCCGCGTCACGCTTGACCGCCCCGATATGAAGGGACGGGAAGCCATCCTTAAAGTGCACGTCAAGGGCAAGCCATTGGAACCTGCTGTCGACCTCGGCTCTGTGGCACGCGGCACGCCCGGCTTTGTCGGCGCAGACCTTGAGAACCTTGTCAACGAAGGCGCGATCCTGGCGGCACGCCGCAATAAAAAATCCATCGGTCAGAGCGATTTGGAAGAAGCCATCGAACGTGTGGTCATGGGACCGGAACGCAAGTCGCGTTTGATCTCGGAGGAAGAGAAACGCATCATTGCCTATCATGAGGCGGGTCATGCGGTTGCGATGAATGCCATCCCTGAAGCGGATCCCGTTCAAAAGATCACCATCGTCGGGCGCGGACAGGCTGGCGGTCTGACGTGGTATCGCCCCGAAGATGACCGCATCCTGACCTCCCGCAAGAAGATGATCGCGGCATTGGTCGGTCTCCTCGGCGGACGCGTTGCCGAAGAACTTGTCTTCGACGATGTGACCTCCGGCGCCTCCAACGACATCGAGCGTGTGACGCAAATGGCGCGCATGATGGTGACCCGCATGGGCATGTCTCCTGAGTTGGGTCTGATGACGTACGGTCAAAAAGAGGAATTGATCTTCCTTGGCCGCGAGATCTCTGAGCAACGCGATTACTCCGAAGCGGTTGCCGAAAAGATCGATGCCGAAGTCCGCAAGCTCGTGGACGAGTCCTACAAAATGACGAAGAAACTGCTCACCAAATACCGCAAGGAGTTGGATGCGGTTGCCCAGAAACTTCTCGAAGTCGAAACGCTGAGCCGTGAAGAGTTCGAAGCCATCTTCCCGCCGCCGACTCCCAAGAAGAGCGGAACACCGCAGGTGGCGTGAGGAACGTAGACAAGTAATACACGTATGCAAGTGAAAAGAGCCTTCCAGTTCGGGAGGCTCTTTTACTTTGTCTACCTGCTTACCCGCCGCTTTCCTTATGCTGTCTCACCAATTCACGCCGCAGGATCTTGCCAACTGTCGTCTTGGGCAATTCCTTTCTGAATTCGTAATGAGTCGGGACTTTGAACACCGCGAGCCGCTCTTTGCAGAAGGCTTTGATCTCATCCTCCGTTGCGGTCTCGCCCGGCTTCAACACGATCCATGCCTTGACCGTCTCGCCGCGATATGGGTCCGGGATGCCAGCCACACCTGCTTCCATGACCTTGGGATGCGCAACAAGCACTTCCTCCACCTCGCGCGGCCAGACTTGATATCCGCCCGGTTTGATGAGTTCCTTCTTGCGGTCAACGATGTAGAAGTAGCCGTCTTCGTCCATGCGGGCAATATCGCCGGTGAACAGCCAGATCTTGCCATCCTTGAGTTTGCGCAGGGTGTTGGCTGTCTCGGTGGGCATATTGTGATAACCCTTCATCACCATTGGACCGTTGATAATGAGTTCCCCAACTTCGCCAGTCTGTAAAATGGTCTCGCCATCGTCGAGACTGATGATCTTGGCATCCACATTCGGCAACGGCAGGCCGATCGAGCCGGTGCGGTTTTCACCGAGCAACGGGTTGCAGTGTGTGGCTGTCGGCGCTTCGGATAGGCCAAAGCCTTCGAATACTTTGCCGCCGCTCAAGGCTTCGAAGGTCTCTTTTGTTTCGCGCATCAACGGGGCGGAGCCTGAGATGCAGGCTTTGACAGAGCGCAGGCTGACCTTGCCTTCCTTCACTTCAGGGCGGTTGTTAATGGCGTTGTATAGCGTTGGCACACCGGGGAAAATTGTAGTTTTGTATTTTTGGATGTTTTCCAGCACATCGGGAATATCACGGGCATTCGGCACCATGACCATGCTTGCGCCGCCTGCCATCGCGAAATGCATTCCTGCCACCATGCCATAGACATGGAAGAGTGGGATCGCCATCAGGACAATCTCTTTGCCCTCCTCCAAAGTGGTCATCCAGTTCTTGATCATCAACGTATCAGCCACAACGTTGTAATGGGAGGCTACCGCGCCCTTTGAGACACCCGTGGTCCCGCCTGAATATTGGAACAATGCCGTATCGTCGGGAGCAATTTCCAGTTTGGGTTTTGAAGCGCCCTTATACTTGGCAAGCAGGTCCTGGAACCAGATATCGCCGTCCCTGAGTCCGCCCTCGATCCTAAATCCGCCTTTTTTCTCGCGCGCAAGCGTGAACAATACGCGCGTAATGGGCGGGAGCGCCTCCTTGAGGTTGGTCACGATCATCTTCTTGATCTTGGTCTTCGGCTGTGCCTTCTTGATCGTTTCATAGAAGTTGGTCATCACGAACATGATCTCGATACCCGCGTCGCTGGCTTGATACTCGATCTCCGGCGGCGTATACAACGGGTTGGTCGCCACCACCACGCCGCCCGCTTTGAGGATGCCGAAATACGTCATTATGAATTGCGGCGTGTTCGGCATGAAGATTCCCACCCGGTCGCCCTTCTTCACGCCCATATCCACAAGCGCGGCGGCGACGCTGTCTGCCAGCGCGTTCATCTCCCTGTATGTAATGACCGCGCCCTTGAATATCGTACAGGCACGGTCAGGATACTTGCGGGCAGACTCCTCCAGAAAATGGAACAACGGCACTTGCGGGACTTCAAACGTTTGCGGGACCCCTTTGTCGTAATTGGCAAGCCACGGTTTAGCGCTCATACTGCCTCCTCTTTTGGTTGGATGTTTTCAGTATATACAATCGAGAATCAAAAGTCAACCAATTGGTGGATGTTTTTCTCGATTTCATCCACAATTCCCTCTTGGACTGTGAACCAGTGAATATTCGGATCTGCCTCCTTAAACCAATTTGCCTGTCTGCGGACGAAGACTCTCGTTGCGCGTCGGATCTCAGCCTTAGCCTGTTCCTCATTTAATTCGCCGTTGACTACCCGTACACATTCCCGATAACCGATCGCAGACATTGTCGGCAGGGTGGGGGAGTATCCCTTTGCAAGCAAACCTTTTACCTCGTCAACGAATCCATTCTCAAACATCGTGTCAATCCGTTGATCGACGCGTTCATATAATTCTGGACGTGGGCGCGTTAGCCCGATCGTCACAAGATGATAGGGAGAATCCGTTTGCCCGCGTTGCTCGGAAAATTTCCTGCCCGTGGTCATGATCACTTCCAGCGCGCGGATGGTTCTCCTGAAATTTCGTGCATCGATCTTCTCAGCGGCTTCGGGATCAAGATTGTTTAGTTTGTCGTGTAGCCAATAAATACCTTTGTCATCTTTTGCTCGTTCCAATTCACCCCTTAGTCTTTCATCTGGTTCCACCTCCGGCGGCGTCCATCCCTCCGTCACCGCGCGGATGTATTGTCCAGTACCTCCGACAAGGAACGGCAATTTCTTGCGTGTATGAATATTCGCGATGACCTCATGTGCCTTCTGTTGGAAGACTGCCAGGCTCAATATTTCATCAGGCTCTGCAATATCTATCAAGTGATGTGATACACGTGCCTGTTCCGTGGAGGTGGGTTTGGCTGTGCCAATGTCCATGCCGCGATAAAAGAGACGCGAATCGGCAGAGACGATCTCGCCAT